>NZ_QZFV01000129.1:0-24167 GCF_003600245.1 Amycolatopsis panacis | reverse complement strand
GGGCCGCGCCGCACGCCGGCGGCGCTGACCCCCGAAAAGCTGTGAAGGGTCCCTTCACGGACTCAGAGTCCGTGAAGGGACCCTTCACGGCTTGATGGCCGCGGTGGGTCAGGAGCGGGTCATCTTGCGCAGCACGTACTGCAGGATGCCGCCGTTGCGGTAGTAGTCCTCCTCACCCGGGGTGTCGATCCGCACGACCGCGTCGAACTCGACCTTCGTGCCGTCGGTCTTGGTGGCAGTCACGTGCACGGTGGCCGGGGTGCTGCCCTCGTTCAGCGCGGTGATGCCGGAGATGTCGAACGTCTCGGTGCCGTCCAGCTTCAGCGAAGCGGCCGACTCGCCCTCCGGGAACTGCAGCGGGATGACGCCCATGCCGATCAGGTTCGACCGGTGGATCCGCTCGAACGACTCGGAGATGACCGCGCGCACGCCCAGCAGCGACGTGCCCTTGGCCGCCCAGTCACGCGACGAGCCGGAGCCGTACTCCTTGCCGCCCAGCACGACCAGCGGGGTGCCCGCGGCGGCGTAGTTCTGCGCGGCGTCGTAGATGAACGCCTGCGGGGCGCCCTCCTGGGTGAAGTCGCGGGTGTAGCCGCCCTGCACGTCGTCCAGCAGCTGGTTGCGCAGCCGGATGTTGGCGAAGGTCCCGCGGATCATCACTTCGTGGTTGCCGCGGCGCGAGCCGTAGGAGTTGAAGTCCTTGCGCTCGATGCCGTGCTCGGTGAGGTAGCGCCCGGCGGGGGAGTCGGCCTTGATCGCCCCGGCCGGCGAGATGTGGTCGGTGGTGACCGAGTCGCCCAGTTTCGCCAGCACGCGCGCCCCCGAGATGTCCTCGACCGGCGACGGCTCGGCGGCCATCCCGTCGAAGTACGGAGGCTTGCGCACGTAGGTGCTCTCGGCGTCCCACTCGAAGGTCTTGCCCTGCGGGGTGGGCAGCGCCTTCCAGCGCTCGCCGCCGTCGAACACGTCCGCGTAGTCCTTGGAGAACATCTCCTGGGTGATCGCGGAGTCGATGGTCTCCTGGATCTCCTGCGCCGAGGGCCACAGGTCCTTCAGGAACACGTCGTTGCCCTGCTGGTCGGTGCCCAGCGGCTGGTGCTCGAAGTCGAAGTCCATCGTGCCGGCCAGCGCGTAGGCGATCACCAGGGGCGGTGAGGCCAGGTAGTTCATCTTGACGTCCGGGTTGATCCGGCCCTCGAAGTTCCGGTTGCCCGAGAGCACCGAGACCACGGTGAGGTCGTTCTCCTGCACCGCGGCGGAGATCTCCTCGGGCAGCGGGCCGGAGTTGCCGATGCAGGTGGTGCAGCCGTAGCCGACCAGGTGGTAGCCCAGCTTCTCCAGGTACGGCCAGAGACCGGCCTTCTCGTAGTAGTCGGTGACCACCTGCGAGCCCGGGGCCATCGAGGTCTTCACCCACGGCTTGACCGACAGGCCCTTGTCGACCGCGTTGCGCGCGAGCAGCGCCGCGCCGAGCATGACCGACGGGTTGGAGGTGTTGGTGCAGGAGGTGATCGAGGCGATCACCACGGCGCCGTGGTCGAGGATGAACTCGCCGCGGTCGCCGCTGGAGACCTTGACCGGCTTGCTCGGCCGGCCGGTCGCCCCGTTGGCCGCGGACTGCACCGGCACCGCGGTCTCGTCCTTGAACGACAGCGCGGCCGGGTCGGAGGCCGGGAAGGTCTCCTCGACCGTCTCGTCCACATTGGTGTGCGGGGTGGGCAGCTCGTCCTCGGCGTAGTCGTGCACCGACTTGCGGAACGAGGACTTCGCGTCGGACAGCTCGATGCGGTCCTGCGGGCGCTTCGGTCCGGCGATCGACGGGACGACCGTGGACAGGTCCAGCTCCAGGTACTCGGAGTAGGTCGCCTCGTGGGACGGGTCGTGCCAGAGGCCCTGCTCCTTGGCGTACGCCTCGACGAGGGCGACCTGCTCGGCCGAGCGACCGGTGAGCCTGAGGTAGCGGATGGTCTCGTCGTCGATCGGGAAGATCGCCGCGGTGGAGCCGAATTCCGGGCTCATGTTGCCGATGGTGGCGCGGTTGGCCAGCGGCACCTGGGCGACGCTCTCGCCGTAGAACTCGACGAACTTGCCGACCACGCCGTGGCGGCGCAGCATCTCGGTGATGGTGAGCACGACGTCGGTCGCGGTCACCCCGGCCGGGATCTCGCCGGTCAGCTTGAAGCCGACCACGCGCGGGATGAGCATGGACACCGGCTGGCCCAGCATGGCCGCCTCGGCCTCGATGCCGCCGACGCCCCAGCCCAGTACGCCCAGGCCGTTGACCATGGTGGTGTGCGAGTCGGTGCCGACGCAGGAGTCGGGGTAGGCCTGGCCACCCCGGGCCATCACGGTGCGCGCGAGGTGCTCGATGTTGACCTGGTGCACGATGCCGGTGCCCGGCGGGACGACCTTGAACTCGTCGAAGGCGCCCTGGCCCCAGCGCAGGAACTGGTAGCGCTCGCGGTTGCGGCCGTACTCGATCTCCACGTTGCGCTCGAAGGCGTCCGCGCGGCCGAACACGTCGATGATCACCGAGTGGTCGATGACCAGCTCCGCCGGGGCGAGCGGGTTGACCTTGTCCGGGTCGCCGCCGAGGTCGGTCACCGCCTCGCGCATGGTGGCCAGATCGACCACGCACGGCACGCCGGTGAAGTCCTGCATGATCACGCGCGCGGGGGTGAACTGGATCTCCACCGACGGGTCGGCGCCGGCGTCCCAGCCGCCGAGGGCGCGGATGTGCCCGGCGGTGATGTTGGCGCCGTCCTCGGTCCGCAGCAGGTTCTCGAGCAGGATCTTGAGGCTGTAGGGCAGCCGCTGCGAGCCCTCGACCTTGTCGAGGCGGAAGATCTCGTACGAGCTTTCGCCCACCTTCAGCGTGTCTTTCGCGCCGAAGCTGTCCTTGCTGGCAGATGCAGTCACTTCAAACTCCAGTGGCGGGGGCTCGCGCCTGCGCGGCGTCCGCCCCGGGTCAGTTCGGTGGTGTGCCGGGGCCGTCGGGCCGGCCCCGGCCGAGTCTTGCGCACTCCCACGGTAGGGCCGGAAGCGGCAGCGCACACCTCGTCGTCACCCAAACAGTACGCGCGTCCTGTATTTCCTTCAAGGCGCCACGCGGGGTGACACCCGCCATGCCGGAAACGCCCCCGGGCGCGGTCGGCGAACCCTCCCCGGACGCGCCGCGCAAAGGTCCCCCGATCTGGGGAAATGGTGTTTACGGTGTGGGAGTTCCTGGTGAGGCTTGTGATAGTGGTGTGACTGCGGTGACGGCGGGTGTGCCCGGTGCCGGTGGTCCTGGACAGCGGAGGTGGCGGATCGTGCGGATCCGGCGAGGTCTCGTGGTCGGCACGTTCGCGCTCGTCGCGCTGTACGGCGCGGCCGGGACCGGCCTCGCGGTGCCGCCCCCGCCGCCGAACCCGAGCGACTCCGAGATCGACTCCTCCAAGGCCGCGGCGAACGCGAAGGCCGGCGAGGTCGGGAAGCTGACGAACCAGCTGGCCCAGGCCGAGCAGCAGCTCAACTCGCTGCAGGACGACGTCGAACTGAAGCAGGAACAGGCGATGAAGGCCCTGGTCGACCTGCAGACCGCGCAGGACGCGGCGGGCCAGGCACGGCAGGATGCGCAGGCCGCGCGCCGGGAGGCCGACGCCGCGACCGGGGCGATCGAGACGGCCCGCGAGGACCTGAAGAAGTTCGCCGCAGCCAGCTTCGAGCAGGGCAGCACGGTGGGGTCCATCTCCGCGTACCTGACTTCGGACAGCCCGAAGGACCTGCTCGCGCGTGCCCAGCTGCTCGACTCCATCGGCGGCTCGCGGCTGAACGCGCTGGACCGCCTCCAGCAGGCGCAGACGGAGAAGTCCAACAAGGACGCGGCCGCGCGCAAGGCGCTGGAGATCGCCCAGCAGAAGCAGAACGCGGCCACGCGAGCCAAGAGCGGGGCGGACGCCGCGCAGGCGGCTGCGGTGTCCGCGCAGCAGGCGCAGTCCGCGCAGAACACGCAGCTGGAAGCGAACAAGAACAGCGTCGAGCAGCAGCTGTACGCGGCGCAGGCGAAAGTCAGCGGGCTGCAGGGGCAGCGTCAGCGTTACCAGGACTGGGTGGCGCAGAAGCAGCGTGAGGACGAGGAGCGCGCGCGGCAGGCGGCGCTGCGCGCGAGCAGCAGCAACTCTGGCGGTGACGACGGTGGCGGGGGTGGCGGCGTCCGCCGTCCGTCGCCCGCGGCCGGCAGCTCGATCGAAGCCGTCATCGCGCGGGCGCTGTCGAAGCTCGGCCTCCCGTACGCGTGGGGTGGCGGCAACGGCAGCGGCCCGACCCGAGGCATCCGCGACGGCGGCGTGGCGGACGCGTACGGCGATTACCGCAAGGTCGGGTTCGACTGCTCGGGCCTGATGATCTACGCCTTCGCGGGCGTACAGGGCCTCTCGCACTACAGCGGCTACCAGTACAACTCCGGTCGCCACGTACCGCTGTCCCAGATGCGCCGCGGCGACATGCTCTTCTGGGGCGGCTCGGCCGGTATCCACCACGTCGCGCTGTACCTGGGCAACGGGCAGATGGTCGAGGCACCGCAGTCGGGTTCCTACGTACGGGTCAGCCCGGTTCGCTATGGCGGCATCATGCCGTACGCGACCCGCCTCGTCGGCTGAGCTGACGAGCACCCCGTACGGGACTGTATGTGTACGGCGTCGTTGTGGTGATCGCGAGGAAGCCCAGCCGTTCGAGGATGGGGCGGCTCGGCGGCAGCGCGTCGACCAGTAGATAACGCACGTCGTGAGCACGCGCGACCGTCACGCGATGCGTGACCACGGCGCGGTACAGGCCCCGTCCGCGCCAGCCGGGCAGAGTCGCGCCGCCCCAGAGACCGGCGAAGCCGGTGCCGGGCACAAGCTCCAGCCGCGCGGCGGAGACGACCCGGCCGTCGGCTTCGGCTACGACGTGGGTGGTGGTGCCGTCGTCGGCGCGTGCCCGAGCGAGCAGGTCCGCGGCGACGGCGGCTTCGTCGTGGCCGAAGACGTGCGCGGTGAGGGAAGCGATGCGGAGCAGGTCATCGGTGCCGTGGGCTTCGCGTACGAGTGCGTCGCCGGCCGGTGGCGCGGACGGGGTGATCGCGTCGAGCGGCGCGACGAGCACCGTTTCGGTGGGCTCGGCGGTGAACCCCGCGGCCAGGAGCCGCTCCGGCAGCTCGACGGGACGGTCGTGGCCGCGGGTCTTCCACTCGAACTCCTCACCACGGGCGGCGAAGAACGCGCATTGCCGGGCGATCAGCGCGGCCAGCGCTTCGCCGTGCAGGCCGAGATCCGGCGGCCCGGCGACGAACCCGCGCCGTCCGCCGATGATCCGGGTGAGCGGTCCGTCGGTGCTGAGCCGCGTGCCAGGTTCGGCCGTGGTCAGCTCCGCGGCGCGCAGTTCGTGGTCGTAGGCGGCGAGCAGCCGCGCTGCGTCGGGCACCCGCGCACCGTAGTGCGCCGCGGCTCGCGATGCACGCGGATTTGCCGGAACCGGCAAGCTGGAGTGATGACGAAGCTGAGCCAAGGAACCGACCACACCGGCTGCACCACGATCAAGGGGCCCACATGACGTTCGCCGGGATCGTGCTCGCCGGGGGCGCCGCGCGCCGGATGTCCGGAGTGGACAAACCAGAGCTGGTCGTGCGCGGCAGCTCGCTGCTCGCGCGGGCGCTCGCGGCGCTGGCCGGAGCCCGGCCGCTGGTCGTGGTCGGCCCGGCCCGGCCTGGGTACCCCGGGGTGGTCTGGACCCGCGAACCGGTGCCCGGCACCGGTCCGGTGGCCGCGCTCGCGGCGGGGCTCGGGACAGTGGGAGACGCGCCGGTCACCGTGCTGCTGGCCGGGGATCTGCCGGGGATCCGTGAGTCCACAGTGGAACGTCTGCGGGCGGGGCTGACCGGCGACGTGGACGGCGCGGTGTTACTCGACGCGGCGGGGGAGCGGCAGTGGCTCGCCGGCGCGTGGCGTACCGCGGCCTTGCGCGGCGCCCTGCCCGAGGCGCCGGAGAACCGGTCGCTGCGTCGCACGTTCGGCGGGCTGCGGATCGCCGAAGTGGTGGCGGAGCAGGGGGAAGCCGAGGACATCGACACCCCCGAAGACTGGGCGCGGTACCGCTGAGACCGGCTTCACGGCTGTCACACCGCGAATGGGGTTGGCTACCGTTGCGGGAGGGGCGTGCCGCGTGCGGCGGCGGCGCCGTAAAGCAGTACGGTCGCGGACGAGCCCGCGGAAGCAGAACCACTGGAGGAAGAGTGACCGAGCCCGGCAACGCCGAGGGCGGCAACGGGCAGCAGCCCGGCACCCCGGCGCGGGACGCCCAGCTGCTGGAACGGACCGTCTTCGAGGTCAAGCGCGTCATCGTCGGGCAGGACCGGCTGGTGGAGCGGATGCTCGTCGGGCTGCTGGCCAAGGGCCACCTGCTGCTGGAAGGCGTGCCCGGGGTCGCGAAGACCCTGGCGGTGGAGACCTTCGCGCGGGTGGTCGGCGGCTCGTTTTCCCGGGTGCAGTTCACCCCCGACCTGGTGCCCGCGGACATCCTCGGCACCCGGATCTACCGGCAGGGCGCGGAGCGCTTCGACGTGGAGCTGGGTCCCGTCGTGGCGAACTTCGTGCTGGCCGACGAGATCAACCGGGCGCCGGCGAAGGTGCAGTCGGCGATGCTGGAGGTGATGGCCGAGCGGCACGTGTCCATCGGCGGCAGGACCTTCCCGATGCCGGATCCGTTCCTCGTGCTGGCCACCCAGAACCCGATCGAGAACGAGGGCGTGTACCCGCTGCCGGAGGCGCAGCGCGACCGGTTCCTGTTCAAGATCGTGGTCGAGTACCCCTCCGCCGAGGAGGAGCGCGAGATCGTCTACCGGATGGGCGTGACCCCGCCCGAGCCGCACGAGGTGCTCAGCCCGGCCGAGCTGGTCCGCCTGCAGGGTGTGGCCTCGCAGGTGTTCGTGCACCACGCGCTGGTCGACTACGTGGTGCGGCTGGTGCTGACCACCCGCACGCCGAACGAGCACGGCCTGGCCGACGTCGCGGGCTGGGTGTCCTACGGTGCCTCGCCGCGCGCGAGCCTCGGCATCATCGCCGGGGCGCGGGCGCTGGCCCTGGTCCGCGGTCGTGACTACGTGCTGCCGCAGGACGTGGTGGACGTGGTGCCGGACGTGCTGCGGCACCGGCTCGTGCTGTCCTACGATGCGCTCGCCGACGCGGTGCCGGTGGATCACATCATCACCCGTGTGCTGCAGACCGTGCCGCTGCCGCAGGTGTCCGCCCGTCCGCAGGGCGGGGCCGGGCCGGTGGCCGCGGGCGTCCCCGTCAGGTAGCCGCGTGGCCGGGAAAAACCAGAACGACGAGCGCCCGTCGTGGGCGCCGCCGGTGCTGCGCGGCGACCGCATGGCGGCGGGGCTGCGCACCCTCGAACTGGAGGTGCGGCGCCGGCTGGACGGGCTGTTGCAGGGCAATCACCTCGGCCTGGTGCCGGGACCCGGTTCCGAGCCGGGCGAGGCACGGCCGTACCAGCCGGGCGACGACGTGCGGCGGATGGACTGGGCGGTCACCGCCCGGACCACCACCCCGCACATCCGGGAGACGGTGGCCGACCGCGAACTGGAGACCTGGGTGGTCGCCGACCTGTCGGCGAGCCTCGATTTCGGTACCGCGCTGTGCGAGAAACGCGACCTCGTGGTGTGCGCGACGGCCGCCGTCGCGCACCTGACCGGCGGGGGCGGCAACCGGATCGGCGCGCTGATCTCGAACGGGCAGGGCATCACGCGGATCCCGGCGCGCGGCGGGCTTCCGCACGCGCGCGGCCTGGTCCGCAAGCTGGCCGAGACCCCGCGCGCGCCCGAAGGGGTGCGCGGTGACTTCACCGGGGCGCTGGAGAAGCTGCGCCGTCCGCCGCGGCGGCGCGGTCTGGGCGTGGTGATCTCGGACTTCCTCGGCCCGGCCGACTGGGAGCGTCCGCTGCGGGCGCTCGGCGGGCGGCACGAGCTGATCGCGGTGGAGATCGTCGACCCGCGCGACGTGGACCTGCCGGAGGTGGGCACGGTCGTGCTGGCCGACCCGGAGAGCGGGAGGCAGCGCGAGGTGCACGCTTCGGCGTTGCTGCGCAAGGAGTTCGCCGCGGCGGCGCACGAGCACCGGCAGCGGGTCGCGGCCGGGATCCGCCGGGCCGGTGCCGCACATCTGGTGCTGCGCACCGATTCCGACTGGATCGCGGATCTGGTGCGGTTCGTGGTGGCCCGCAAACGCCGCTGGTCAGGAGGTGCCGCGTGAGTCTCACCGGGTTCACCGCGCCGTGGTGGTTCCTGCTGCTCATCGCGGTGGCCGGGGTCGTCGTCGCGTACGTGCTGGTGCAGCGTTCGCGGCGCCGGCGGGTGCTGCGATTCGCGAATCTGGAGCTGCTGGATCGGGTGGCGCCGCGGGCGCAGGGCTGGATCCGGCACGTGCCCGCGGTGCTGCTGGTGCTCTCGATGCTGGTGCTGACCGTCGCGCTGGCCGGGCCGACCGCCCAGCAGCGGGTGCCGCGCAACCGGGCGACCGTGATGCTGGTGATCGACGTGTCGTTGTCGATGAAGGCCACCGACGTCGCGCCGTCGCGGCTGAAGGCGGCGCAGGACGCGGCGAAGCAGTTCGCGCAGAACATGACACCGGGGATCAACCTCGGCCTGATCTCCTTCGCCGGGACCGCGACCGTGCTGGTCAACCCCACCACCGACCGGGCCGGGGTGAGCACCGCGATCGACAACCTGAAGCTGTCCGAGTCCACCGCCACCGGCGAGGGCATCTACGCGGCGATCCAGTCGATCCAGAACTTCTCCGCGGTAGTCGGCGGGGCCGAGGGGCCGCCGCCGGCGCGGATCGTGCTGATGAGCGACGGCAAGCAGACCGTGCCGCAGGACCTCTCCGCGCCGCGGGGGGCCTACACCGCGGCGCAGTCGGCGAAGCAGTCGAAGATGCCGATCTCGTCGATCTCGTTCGGCACCGAGGAAGGTTCGGTGGACATCGAGGGCAAGCGCGAGCCGGTGAAGGTCGACGACGCGTCGCTGCGGGAGATCGCGCATCTGTCCGGCGGCGAGTTCTACAAGGCGGCCAGCGCGGACCAGCTGAAACGGGTCTACGCGGACCTCGGCGAGCAGATCGGGTACGAGACCAAGGACGCGGACGCGAGCAAGCCGTGGCTGGTGGCCGGCACGCTGATCCTGATGATCGGTGCAGGCACCGCACTACTGTTCGGACAGCGACTGCCGTGAAGCTGTGAAGGGACCCTTCACGGACTCAGAGTCCGTGAAGGGTCCCTTCACAGCCCGTCGAAGCCGTTCTGCCGCCAGGCTTCGTAGACGGTGATCGCGGCGGTGTTGGCCAGGTTGAGCGAACGGCTGGTGGACAGCATCGGCAGCCGCAGCCGGTCGGTGACCTCCGGGGCGTGCTGTACCTCGTCGGGCAGGCCGTTGGATTCCGGGCCGAACAGCAGTACGTCGCCGGGTATGTACGCGACGTCGGTGTACTGCCTGGTGGCGGACGCGCTGAACGCGTACACCCGGGCAGGCAGTAGTGCACGCCAGGCGGCGGCGAGGTCGGCGTGTACCCGGACCCGGGCGAGGTCGTGGTAGTCGAGGCCGGCGCGGCGGAGCTGCTTGTCTTCGAGGGTGAAGCCGAGCGGTTCGACCAGGTGCAGTTCGCTGCCGGTGTTCGCGGCAAGCCGGATCGCGTTGCCGGTGTTCGGCGGGATTTCCGGGTGGTAGAAGAGAATGCGGAACACGGCGAGGCTCAGACCGGCTGCGCCAGGAAGGGCGTGTACCGGGCGATTACCTCGCCCGGTGGCGGGGTGGGCCGCAGCGTCGCGGGGTCGACGAACACGTAGCGGGTCCGGATCTCGGTGGTGAGCTGACCGTCGCGGCGAATCTCGTAGTCGAAGACCAGCGAGGTCGTGCCGAGGTGGCCGAGGTAGGCCGACACGACCAGCTCGTCCTCGAACCGGCAGGGCAGGCGGTAGCGCAGGTTCGACTCGGCGACCACGACGTCCAGCCCGGTCGCCAGGAACTCCCGGTGCGAGCCGAACAGCGCCTTCTCCACTTCGAAGGACGCCATGTCCGCGTAGGAGAGGTAGTGCGCGTTGAACACCACGCCTTGTGCGTCGCATTCGTGGTAGCGCACCCGGACGGGCATTTCGGTGATGGCGCGGCGTTCGGTCACCAGGCCAATCTTGCCACCGCTGCTCAGCCGTGCAGGGTGCGGTAGGTCCCGGCCGCGCCGGGATGCAGCGCGACCGGCCGGGTGCCGATGAGGGTGCGTACGTCCAGGAACTGGGTGCCGACCGCCTGCGCGGGCACGAGTTCCGCGGCCCGGCCGGCGAGCACACGCACGACTGCGGCGGCGACTTCGTCCGGAAGCTTTGGCGAGCAGACCAGCAGGTTCGCGACGCCGACGGTGCCGAGCGCGCCGACGCTGCGGTACGCGCCCGCGGGAACCTGGACCGGTTCATACAGCGGGCCGTACGCCTTCCGTAGCCCGGGGAGCACCGACGTGAGGGGCAGTAGGGCGAGCGGGGTCGTACGGTTCAGGTCGGCGAGCGCCGGGGTGGGTACGCCGCCGGACCAGGCGAACGCGTCGATGCGCCGGTCGCGTAGTGCGGTGAGGGCGTCGGCCAGCCGGAGGTGCTGTGCCTGTACGGGTACTCCAGCGGTCGCGAAGACGCGCTCGGCCAGCTGCGCGGCGCCCGATCCGTGGGCGCCGAGGGATACCGGACGGCCGGCCAGTGCCGTGAGGTCGTGGCGACGGTCGGCGGCCCTGACGACGAGCTGCAAGTAGTTCTCGTACACCCGGCCCACTGCGTACAGCGGGACTGGCTTGGAGAACGGCGGGTCGCCAGCGAGTGCGGACTGTGCGACATCGGCGAGTACGAGCCCAAGGTCCGCCGTACCCTCCTGTACGCGCCTGACGTTCTCGACGCTTGCTTCGGTGGGCAAGGCGACGCACCGCAGTGCGGGCACAGCACGGTTCAGCTCTGTGGCGAGTACGTCCGCGAAGGCGAGATAGAAACCACCTGGCTCGCCGGCGGCGATTGTGACGGTGCGGGCGGGACCGCGATAGCCGCCGTCGCACGCGCTGAGTACGAGGCCGAGTCCGCCGAGGAGAGCAGTGCGTCTGTTCACGGTGTCACCTCCGCGGGCAGCGTGACGCGGACTTGCAACCCATGCGGCTCCACCGCGCGCAGCTTCAGCAACCCGCCGCGAGCGCGCGTCTGTTCCCGCGCAATGGCCAGGCCGAGCCCGCTACCTCGTGGCGCGCCTTCGCCGCCCGCGCGCCAGAACCTTTCCGTGGCAAGGGAAAGCTCTTCGGAGGCGAGGCCAGGGCCGTCGTCGGTGACCAGCAGCGTGACGGTGCCCGGACCGGCCTCCCAACCGGCGGTGATGGTCGCGCCGCGGCCGGCGTGGTGGACCGCGTTGTCGAGCAGTACGTCGAGGACCTGGGCCAGCTCGTTCTCGGGCATCCGTACCAGGACCGGTTCGGTATGTGCGGCGCACGGTACGAGCGTCGCGTTCGCTTCCTCGGCGGAGAGACGCCACGCGTCGACGCGCTCGGCGACGACTGTGCCGAGATCGGCGGGTTCGGGATCCTCCCCGGCGGCGAGGCGGGTGGAGGTGCTTTCCGCGGCGGCGAGGGTGAGCAGGCCGTCCAGGATGCGTTCCAGCCGCTCGACTTCCGCGGCAGTGGCCTGGTAGGCCGGGTCGTCATGCAACTCGGCGGCGAGCGAATCGAGGCGCAGCCGCAACGCCGCCATCGGATTCCGCAGCTGATGTGACGTGTCGGCGACGAGCCGCCGTTGCTGCTCCGCGGCGGCGACGACGGCGTCGGACATCCGGTTCACCGAGGCGGCGAGCGACCGCAACTCGCGCGGGCCGGACCGTTCCGGCACTTGCGCGCGTCGTCCCCGAGCGACCGCGAGCACGCCGTTCTCCAGCTCCACCAACGGCCGCACCATCCACCGCGCGAGCAGCACGGACAGCAGCACGAACAACGCCGCGACCACCAGGGCACCGGCCACGATGGCGGCCCACCGCCCAGCGACGTCAGACGCGGCCTGCGCGGCCGACGCACGCAGTACGACGGCGCCGGACACCCGCGTCCCGGTACCGACCGGACGTGTGAACAGCACCGGCTCGGCGGACCAGGGCGTGACTTGCTCTACCGGCGGACCTGGCTCGTTCCGGAGCGTCGCTTCGACGAGCGCGCGTACGGCGGGGTCTCCGGTGGTGAGGCCGCCCGTCTGGACCAGCGGAAGCCGCTGCGTGTCCACCACGAGGACCGCTTCGCTGTATAACGACGAATACTCCGCGGCTTCAGCCGTCAACGCCGTCGCGTCACCGGCGTCAACTGCTTGCTGCGCGAGGACGACGAACCGCTCCACGTCGCTGCTACGGGAAATGACCAGCTCCTGGGTCCGCTGGTCTGCCGTCGTCGACAGCAGTGGCACCGCGAAGGCGGCGACGCCGGCGAGGGCGAACGTGACGAGTACCGCGAGCAGGCGCGTTCGCACGGAGTCAGTCCCGGCCCAAGCGGTACCCGAAGCCGCGGATGGTGGTGAGCAGTCCGGGCCGATCGAGCTTCGCGCGCAGCTGGGTCATGTGTACGTCGAGAGATCGCGAGACGGCGAGATACGCGTCGCCCCACACCTCGTCCATCAACTGCTGGCGGCTGACCGCCGTACGTGGGCGTACGGCCAGAACCGCGAGCACTTCGAATTCCTTCGTGGTCAGGCCTGCGTCTCGCCCGTCGACGAGCACCCGTCGTCCGCCGAGGTCGATCTCGACGTCTTCGAGCCGTACGACGCGGTCTGCAGCCGCTTCGCCGCGACTGCCGCCGCGACGCAGCACAGCGTCCATCCGCGCCAGCAGTTCGTGCAGCCGTACGGGTTTGGCCAAGTAGTCGTCCGCACCGAGCCGAAGCGCGCGTACGACGGAGCGCTCGTCTGCGCGCGCGGTGAGCACTATGACCGGCACCGTCGACACCTGACGAATCTTGCGCAGTACGTCCAGCCCACCGAGATCGGGCAACCCGAGATCGAGCAACAACACGTCGGCGTCGTGATGCCGGTGAAGTGCGTCGACGCCCCGGCCGACTGCGGTGACGGCGTGGCCGTGCGTATGCAGTGTCTCGGCGAGCGCCTGGGCGACACCGGTGTCGTCCTCGACGAGCAGCACGCGCACGGCCGTCCTCCCCAGCTAGTTCTCGGCCTAGTCCTCGTTCTGGTCCTCGTCGCGTTCGAGAGCAGACGAACGCGATGTTTCCCGCATTGTTGCGTACACGACAAGGGACACCAGGACACATCCGGCGACGTACCAGAAGAACAGCGACTCGTGACCCGCCTTCTTCAGCGCTTGCGCGATGAGTTCGGCAGTGCCGCCGAAGATGGCGACAGTGAGCGCGTACGGCAGCCCGACGCCGAGCGCGCGGATACGCGTCGGGAACAGCTCCGCCTTCACGATGGCGTTGATCGACGTGTACCCGGTGACGATGACCAAGGCGGCCATCAGCAGCAGGAACGCGAGCACCGGCTGCTTGGTGTGCGCCATAACGGTCATGATCGGCACGGTCAGCACAGTGCCCGCGATGCCGAAGAACAGCAGCAGCTTGCGCCGTCCGATGCGGTCGGACAGACGCCCGGCGAGCGGCTGCAGGATCGCGAACAGCAGCAGCGCGATGAAGAGGATCACCGTCACGGTGCGTCGGGGGACGCCCGCAGTGTTCTCCAGGAACTTCTGCGTGTACGTGGCGTACGTGTAGAACGCGACTGTGCCACCGAGCGTCAGCCCCACGACCAACGCGATCTCGCGCGGGTACTTCACCAGCTGTCGCAGCGTGCCGCGTTCCCCGGCGTTCCTCGCGACGCGCTGGTAGCTCTCGGACTCGTCCATGCTGCGCCGCAGCAGCATCACGATCACTGCGGCCAGCGCGCCGACCACGAACGCGATCCGCCAGCCCCACTCGCTCATCTGCCGGTCGGTCAGCACGCTCTGCAGCACGAGCTGCAACCCGAGCGCGAGCAGCTGCCCGCCGACGAGCGTCACGTACTGGAAGCTCGAATAGAACCCACGGCGGCCGGGAGTGGCCACTTCGGACAGGTACGTCGCCGAAGTCGAGTACTCGCCGCCCACCGACAACCCCTGCAGCAGTCGTGCAAGCACGAGCAGTACGGGCGCCGCGACGCCGATCTTCCCATACTCCGGCGTGACGGCGATGACCAACGACCCACAGGCCATCATCGACACCGAGAGCACGAGCGCGGACCGGCGGCCGAACCGGTCCGCGAAGCGGCCCAGCAGCCAGCCGCCGAGCGGGCGCATGAGGAACCCCACGGCGAACACCGCCGCGGTGTTGAGGAACTGGAGCGTCGAGTCGCCGCCGGGGAAGAACGACTTCGCGAAGTACGTGGTGAAGGCCGAGTAGGCGTACCAGTCGTACCACTCGACGAGGTTGCCCACCGAGCCGCGCAGCACGTTGCCGGCGACCCGCCGTTCGTTCCGGCGTGCTTCGCCGCTCTGGGTCCGGGTAGTCATCGTTGACCTCCTGTGTTGCGACTCACGGTGACCAACCCACGGGTAACCAGCAAGGTCGAAACGCGGTTCCTTACCTGCGCTTAGGACAGCCGCCTCACCGCTGTGGACGCCGGGTGCGGGGCCGCTCAGCGGGGCCGATAGCCTCGTGGCGGCAGAAGCCGCACAGCGGATCGGGACGAACAGGGGAGTGGCAGTGGGACGGTCGGTCTTGGTCACCGGCGGCAACCGGGGCATCGGTCTCGCGATCGCCCGTGATCTGGCCGCGCAGGGACACCAGGTGGCGGTCACCCACCGTGGGTCCGGTGCGCCGGAGGGGCTTTTCGGGGTCGAGGCGGACGTCACCGACCTCGAACAGGTGGACACCGCGTTCAAGCAGGTCGAAGAACACCAGGGGCCGGTCGAGGTGCTGGTGTCCAACGCCGGGCTCACCGACGACACGCTGCTCATGCGGATGTCGGAGGAACAGTTCGAGCGCGTGCTGAACGCGAACCTGACCGGTGCCTTCCGCGTCGCGAAGCGCGCTTCGCGCGGCATGCTGCGCGCGAAGTGGGGCCGCTTCGTCTTCATCTCCTCGGTGGTCGGGCTGTCCGGCTCGGCGGGCCAGGCGAACTACGCCGCGTCGAAGGCGGGCCTCGTCGGCTTCGCCCGTTCGCTCGCGCGCGAGCTGGGCTCGCGCAACATCACCGCGAACGTGGTCGCGCCCGGCTTCGTGCACACGGACATGACCGACGCGCTGCCCGAGGCCCGCAAGAAGGAGATCCTCGCCGCGGTGCCCTCGGCCCGCTACGCCGAGCCGGCGGAGATCGCCGCCGCGGTGCGCTTCCTCGCCTCCGACGAGGCCGGCTACGTCAACGGCGCGGTGCTGCCCGTCGACGGCGGCCTCGGCCTGGGCCACTGAGCACGCCGAATTCCCCGCTGAACCACCGCATTCAAACCACGACGCCGAACCACGACCTGGAGGACCCGTTGCCCGGACTGCTCGAAGGCAAGCGGCTGCTGATCACCGGCATCATCACCGATGCGTCGCTGGCTTTCCACGCCGCCCGCTTCGCCCAGGAGGAGGGCGCCGAACTGGTGCTGACCGGCTTCGGCCGGATGTCGCTGGTCGAGCGGATCGCCAAGCGCCTGCCCAAGGAAGCTCCGGTGCTGGAGCTGGACGTGACCAACCAGGAGCACCTGGACTCGCTGGCCGAGCGCGTCGGCGCGCATGTCGACGGTCTCGACGGTGTGCTGCACTCGATCGGCTTCGCCCCGCCGTCCTGCCTGGGCGCCCCGTTCCTGGACGCCCCGGCCGACGACGTGAAGGTCGCCGTGGACGTGTCGGCGTTCTCCTTCAAGTCGCTCGCCGTCGCGACGTTGCCGCTGCTTTCGCGGGGCGCGTCGATCGTGGGCATGGACTTCGACGCGCGCGTGGCGTGGCCCGCCTACAACTGGATGGGCGTCGCGAAGGCCGCGCTGGAGTCGGTGAACCGTTACCTGGCCAAGGAACTCGGCCCGCAGGGCATCCGGGTGAACCTGGTCAGCGCGGGCCCGATGAAGACGATGGCGGCCCGGTCGATCCCCGGCTTCGACGAGCTGGAGGAAGGCTGGAACGACCGCGCGCCGCTGGGCTGGGACAGCTCCGACCCGACGGCGACCGCGAAGTCGGTGTGCGCGCTGCTGTCGGACTGGCTGCCCGCCACCACCGGTTCGATGATCATGGTCGACGGCGGGGTGCACGCGCTCGGCATCTGAGCCCGGACAAGCGCTCACGACGGTCCCCGCGGAGCTTCCCGCGGGGACCGTCGTCGTCAGACAGCGCAAAGCCGGGCCGCCGCGGTGCGGGCCGGGCCACCACGGCAAGATGTCGGGGTGGGTTACGACGCGTTGCTGTGGCTTTCGTTCGGCGGTCCGGAAGGACCCGACGAGGTGATGCCGTTTCTGGAGAACGTCACCCGGGGCCGGGGGGTGCCGCGGGAACGCCTGCTCGAAGTCGCCGAGCACTACCAGCACTTCGGCGGGGTCTCGCCGATCAACCGGCTCAACCGCGCCGCGATCGCAGCGGTGGAGAAGCAACTCGCCGCGGAGGGTCTCGACCTGCCGGTGCATTTCGGTAACCGCAACTGGCAGCCGATGGTGGAGGACACCGTCGCGACGATGAAGGCCGAGGGCGTGCGTCGCGCCCTGGTGTTCCCGACGAGCGCGTACGGCGGCTACTCGGCGTGCCGGCAGTACGACGAGGACATCGAGCGCGCCCGCGCCGCGGTCGGCGAAGCGCCGGATCTGGTGAAGCTGCGGCAGTTCTACGACCACCCGCTGTTCGTGGCGGCGGTCGCCGACGCGGTCCGCGCCGCGCATGCCGAGCTGGGCGACCGGCCGGGCATCCGCACGGTGTTCACCGCGCACTCCATCCCGGAGACCGCGGACCGCGGCTCGGGCCTGCCCACGGAAGGCGGGCGCCGGTACTCCCGGCAGATCGCCGAAGCTGCGCGTCTGGTGGCCGCCGAGGCCGGGATAGCGGAGTACGACGTGGTGTGGCAGTCCCGCTCGGGACCGCCGCAGATCCCGTGGCTGGAACCGGACATCGTGGACCACTTGGACGTACTGCACGCCCAGGGCGTCGAAGCCGTGGTGGTGAGCCCGATCGGCTTCGTCTCCGATCACCTGGAAGTGATCTGGGACCTGGACAACGAAGCCGCCGAACGGGCAGCCGAGCACGGGATGGCCTTCGCGCGAGCGTCCACTCCGGACACTGACCCGCGCTTCGCCGAACTCGTCGTGGAGCTGATCCGCGAACACCTCACGGACGCTCCCGTGCGCAAGCTGTCGGACTTCCCGGCCGCCGGCTGCACGCTCAACGGCGCGCCGTGCGCTGTGGGCTGCTGCGAGCCAACAAAGCGGCCGGGCCGCTGACCCACCCGGGTCAGGGGTGGCGGTCGCCCTGATCGGAGAAGACGCGTACGGCCTCGTTCACCGAAGCCGTACGCGCGGTGCGGACCGCGTCCACGAGCGGGCGCAGAGCCTCCGCGCGACGGCTCGCGGCGGAGGCGGACAACGCGCCGCCCGGGTCGTCGCTGCGCGCGATCGCGAGAATCGCGGAGATCTCCTCCGCACGCTGCAGCACGCGCAAGGCACGGGCGGGCATCCCCGCCGGCCATTCGATCCGCGGGCGGGCACGCAGGTGCGCGGACAGTTCGGCGCGCACGCCGGGACGGTCGCTGGCCACATCGAGCGCCTGCAGCGCACCGGCGCTCGCACGGATCGCGTCGGTGAGGCCGTGTTCGGCCTCCGCCAGCGACTGGTACTCCAGCGGCGTCGGCGTGCCGAGCGAGTAGACCGTCCACCGCATCAAGCCCTCGGCGATCGGCTCGGGGACGAGGCCGAAACCGAGCGCGGTGAGTACGACGGCCTCCCCGCAGCGCACCGCCGCGTCGGCGAACGGGCCGGCCCCGCCGAGACCGCGGACGTCCCCGGCGACCGGGAGCACGAGCTGGGCGCTGGTCGCCCCCTGCCCGCGCAGCGCGAGCAGCAGCTGCACCGGAGTGGCGGCACGGTGGAAGGCGAGCGGGAGATCGAACGCGTCGGCCGCGGCGGGATCGGCCGCGACCACGTCGTGGGCCTCGGCCCAGTCCTGAAGGGCATCGAGCACGTCGTCGGAGGCAGCGGTCCCGTTCAGCCACGCGGAGGACCAGACGGCGAGAGTCGCACTGGGTCGGCACACGACGACCTAGTTTAGAGACTGTCTCGAAAGTGGCTTGCGTGGCGGTGCGGGTAGCGGAACCTCAGGCGTCCTCTCACTCCGGGATCTCCTCCTCACAGAACCTCGGCCCAGCGCGGCGAAGCGACCGCGCCGAGGGTGGCAGCCGCGCACGCTGGAGTCGCTCCACGTCGACGGACGCCGGAACGGGCAGTAGCGTCGATGGGGTGAACGCAGTTCCCGAGGCACTTCCCCGTACCGCGGGCGAGCTTCGCGCCGCCGGGTACACCCCGCGCCCGATCGCCCGTGAGATCCACGACAACCTGCTGGCAGCGCTCCGCGACGGCCGCGACGCCTGGCCCGGCATCGTCGGGTTCTCCCGCACCGTGCTGCCGCAGCTGGAACGCGCGCTGCTGGCCGGGCACGACGTCGTCCTGCTCGGAGAGCGCGGGCAGGGCAAGACCCGCTTGCTGCGCACCCTGGCCGGGCTGCTCGACGAATGGACCCCGGTCATCGAGGGCGCCGAGCTGGGCGAGCACCCGCTCCGGCCGATCACTCCGGCGTCGATCCGCCGGGCCGCCGAGCTGGGCGACGAGCTGCCCGTCTCTTGGCGGCACCGCAGCGAGCGCTACACCGAGAAGCTGGCCACTCCGGACACCAGCGTCGGCGACCTGATCGGCGACGTCGACCCGGTGAAGGTGGCCGAGGGCCGCAGCCTCGGCGATCCGGAGACGATCCACTTCGGGCTCGTGCCGCGGGCGCACCGT
Organism: Amycolatopsis panacis; assembly: GCF_003600245.1. Classification (NCBI taxonomy): domain Bacteria; kingdom Bacillati; phylum Actinomycetota; class Actinomycetes; order Pseudonocardiales; family Pseudonocardiaceae; genus Amycolatopsis; species Amycolatopsis panacis. The sequence continues at coordinate 5,173 of NZ_QZFV01000129.1, read as the reverse complement.
GGCATCGTGGCGCTCAACGAGCTGCCCGACCTCGCCGAGCGGATCCAGGTCGCGCTGCTGAACGTGATGGAGGAGCGCGACATCCAGGTTCGCGGCTACACCCTGCGGCTCCCGCTGGACGTGCTGCTGGTGGCCACCGCAAACCCGGAGGACTACACCAACCGCGGCCGGATCATCACCCCGCTCAAGGACCGGTTCGGCGCGGAGATCCGCACCCACTATCCCCTCGACGTGGCCGCTGAGGTCGCCGTCGTGCGCCAGGAGGCGAAGCTGGTCGCCGAAGTCGGCGAGCCGCTGTTGGAGGTGCTCGCCCGGTTCGTGCGGAATCTGCGCGAGTCGACGGTGATCGACCAGCGGTCCGGCGTGTCCGCCAGGTTCGCCGTCGCGGCGGCGGAAACCGTTGCCGCTGCGGCATTGCGGCGGTCCGCGCTCACCGGCGAGCAGCCCGCGGTGGCCCGGCCGGTGGACCTCGACGCGGTGCCCGCCGTGCTGCGCGGCAAGATCGAGTTCGAGCCGGGGGAGGAGGGCCGCGAAGTCGAGCACCTGGTGCACCTGCTGCGCCTCGCCGTCGCGGAAACCGCCCGCGAACGCTTCGCCGGGCTCGATCTGCGCCCGTTGTCCGATGCGGTGGCCGACGGGCACTTGGTGGCCACCGGCGAGCGTGTGCCGGGCAGTGAGGTGCTCGCCGCGCTGCCGGAGCTGCCGGTGCTGCACGAGGTCGCCCAGCGTGCCGGGGTGTCCGCGGACGAGCCCGCGGGCCGGATCGCCGCGGCGGTCGAGCTGGCACTGGAGTCGCTGTTCCTCGCGCGCAGGCTGGCGAAGGACACCGACGACACCACCACGGTGTACGGCGAATAATGCCGCTCCTGCCGGAAGGCTATTCCTACGGCCCGTGGCACGACGGGCCGGATCCGCTGGCGCCTCCGGCGGATCTGCGGAACGCGCTCGACGAGATCGGCCGCGACGTGCTGGAAGGCGCGTCCCCGCGGTCGGCGCTGGAGGAGCTGCTGCGTCGCGGCACAGGGCAGACGGCCGGCCTGGACGAGCTGACCCGGCGGCTGTGGCAGCGCCGTTCGGAGATCCGCCGTCGGCACCGGCTGGACGGCACGCTGGAGGAAGTGCGGCGGCTGCTGCGCGAAGCGGTGGAGGCCGAGCGGCGGGAGCTGTTCCCGGACCCGGACGACGAGGCCCGTTTCCGAGAGGCACAGCTGGACGCGCTCCCGCCGGGCACCGCGGCCGCGGTCCGGGAGCTGACCGAGTACGACTGGCGTTCGGAGGAGGCCCGCGGCAAGTACGCGCAGATCCGTGACCTGCTCGGCCGCGAGATGCTCGACGCGCGGTTCCAGGGCATGAAACAGGCGATGGAGAACGCCGGTCCGCAGGACGTCGAGCGGATCAACCAGATGCTCGGCGATCTCAACGCGCTGCTGGCCGCACATGCCCGGGGCGCTGCCGACATTGGCGAGCGGTTCGCCGAGTTCATGCGTCAGCACGGCGAGTTCTTCCCGGAGAACCCCCGAAACGTCGACGAGCTGATCGACGTGCTGGCCGCCCGATCGGCCGCCGCGCAACGGATGCTGAACTCCATGTCCGATGAGCAACGGGCGGAGCTGGCCGAGCTGGCGCAGCAGGCGTTCGGCGATCCCCGGCTCGCGCGGCAGCTGTCCGCTTTGGACGCCCAGCTGCGGGCGCTGCGGCCGGGGGAGGACTGGACCTCCTCGGAGCGGTTCCGCGGCCAGGACCCGCTCGGGCTCGGCGAAGGCGCGCAGGCGATGTCCGATCTGGCCGAGCTGGACGCGCTGGCCGAGCAGCTGGGCCAGTCCTATCCCGGCGCCCGGCTGGAGGACATCGACCTCGAAGCGCTGGAGGCGCAGCTGGGCCCGGACGCCGGGGTGGACGCCCGGCGGCTGGCCGAGCTGGAGCGCGAACTGCGCCGGCAGGGCCTGTTCGAACGGGCGGCGGACGGCACGCTTCGCCTGTCGCCCAAGGCTTTGCGCCGGCTGGGGGAGACCGCGCTGGCCGACGTGGTCAACGCGCTGCGCGGCAAGACCGGCGATCGGGAGACCGAGTCGGCCGGTGCGGCGGGGGAGCCGACCGGCGCGAGCCGGGAGTGGCGGTTCGGGGACACGCAGCCCTGGGACGTGCCGCGCACGGTGCGCAACGCGGTGCTGCGGTCGGCCGCGACGGGCTCGCGCGCGGTGCGGCTGGACGTCGAGGATGTCGAGGTGGTGGAGACCGAGCATCGCTCGCGCGCGGCCGTCGCGCTGCTCGTGGACACCTCGTGGTCGATGGTTTCCGAAGGCCGCTGGCTGCCGATGAAACGCACCGCGCTGGCGTTGCACCAGCTGATCAGCACCCGGTTCCGCAACGACGCGCTGCAGCTGATCACGTTCGGCCGGTACGCGACGTCGGTCGAGCTGCCCGAGCTGGTCGGTCTCGAAGGCACCTGGGAGCAGGGCACGAACGCGCACCACGCGCTGCTGCTGGCCGGGCGGCACCTGCGGCGGCACCCGGACGCACAGCCGGTGGTGCTGATGGTCACCGACGGCGAGCCGACCGCCCACCTGGAGCCCGATGGAGCGGCCGAGTTCGCCTATCCGCCGGAGCCGCGCACCCTCCACAAGACACTGTCCGAAGTGGACAGGCTGGCGAAGCTGGGCGCGGCGATCACGGTGTTCCGCCTGGGCGATGACCCCCGGCTGGCGGCCTTCGTGGATCTGATCGCGCGCCGCTCCGGAGGCCGCGTCGTGGCCCCGGACCTGGACGGGCTCGGTGCGGCCGTGGTCGGGGACTATCTGCGTACCCGCCGACGCTGAACGCTTGACCCTCACGCGACGTGAGGCGCCACCGTGGCTCTCGTCCGGGCCGGTGACGGCCACAAGAAACGGGGGAAGCGATGGACTACCGGGTGGGTGAGGTCGCGGCGTTCGCTGGGATCACCGTGCGCACACTGCACCACTACGACGAGATCGGGTTGCTGTCGCCGAGCGGGCGGAGCGCCGCCGGCTACCGGCGTTACCGCGACGCCGATCTTGACCGGTTGCAGCGCGTCCTGCTCTACCGGGAGCTGGGCTTTCCCCTTGAGACGATCGCGACGCTGCTTTCCGCGCCGGAGGCCGAAGCCGACGCCCACCTGAGGCGGCAGCGGGAGCTGCTGGTGGCGAAAGCGGACCGGGTCACCCGCATGCTCGCGACCGTCGATCGCGTACTGGAGGCGAGAGCGATGGGCAGCGCATTGACGCCCGAGGAGAAGTTCGAGGTGTTCGGCGGGTTCCGTGAGCCCGAGGGGTACCCGGAGGAGGCCGTGCGGCGCTGGGGCGACACCCCGGAATGGCAGCGTGCCACGCTGCCCGCGGACAAGGCCGAATGGGCGGAAGCCGAGCGGCGACGCAAGGACTGGGTGACGAGACTCGTCGCGCTCGTCGACGCGGGAGTTCCGGCCGACGGCGCCGAGGCGGGCGTGCTCGCCGAGGAGCACCGGGCAATGCTCGCCGCGGTCATGGGGAGTGCGGCTACGAGATGCAGCAGCGGATCGCGGAGCTGTACGTGCGCGAGCCGGCCCAGCTGGCCTTCCTGGTCCGTGAGGAGGAGCAGCGACCCGGCATCGGGGCGTACGTGCGTGACGCCGTCCGGGCCAACGCCCTGCGCCGCTGAATCCCATCCGGTGGGAGCCCGAGGTCCGGCTCCCACCGGGCGAGAAAGCGTACGGACGTCACGCTTACAGTCGGAGGTATGCAGACTTGGTCATCTGTCGCCGTGCCGCGGCTGCCCGGCACGCCCCGTCCCCTCCGGCTCCACGACACCGCGACCGGGCAGGTGCGCCCGACCGCGCCGGGCCGGACCGCCCGGATGTACGTCTGCGGGATCACCCCCTACGACGCCACGCACCTCGGCCACGCCGCCACCTACCTGGCCTTCGACCTGGTCAACCGGGTGTGGCGGGACAACGGCCACGAGGTGCACTACGTGCAGAACGTGACCGACGTGGACGAGCCGCTGCTGGAGCGCGCGGAGCGGGACTCCGACGACTGGATCGTGCTCGGCATGCGCGAGACCGCGCTGTTCCGTGAGGACATGGAAGCCCTGCGTGTCGTGCCGCCCCGGCAGTTCGTCGGCGCGGTCGAGGCGATCCCGGAGATCATCGAGGTGATCGCGAAGCTGCTGGCCGACGGCAGCGCCTACCGCGCGGACGACGCGGAGTACCCGGACGTCTACTTCGCGCACAACGCGACCGGCCGGTTCGGCTACGAGTCCGGCTACGACGAGGAGACCATGGCGAAGTTCTTCGCCGAGCGTGGCGGCGACCCGGATCGCCCGGGCAAGCGGCACCCGCTGGACGCGCTGCTGTGGCGGATGGCCCGCGACGGTGAGCCGTCCTGGGAATCCGAGCTGGGCGCGGGGCGGCCGGGCTGGCACATCGAGTGCAGTGCGATCGCGGCCAACCGCCTCGGGTCCGGGTTCGACCTGCAGGGCGGCGGCTCGGACCTGATCTTCCCGCACCACGAGTACAGCGCGGCGCACGCCGAGGCGGTGTCGGGGGAGTACCCGTTCGCCCGGCACTACGTGCACGCCGGGATGATCGGCCTGGACGGCGATAAGATGTCGAAGTCCCGCGGGAACCTGGTGTTCGTCTCCCGCCTGCGTGCGGACGGCGTCGACCCCGCGGCGATCCGGCTGGCGCTGTTCTCCGGGCACTACCGCGAAGACCGGCCATGGACCGATGCGTTGCTGACCGAGGCACAGGAGCGGCTGGCCCGCTGGCGAGAGGCGGCCGCGTTGCCGGCCGGCCCGGAGGCGGCCGACACCGTGGCACGGCTGCGCGACCACCTCTCCGACGACCTCGACACCCCGAAGGCACTCGCCGCCGTGGACGCCTGGGTAAGCGCCGCGCTGCGCCGCTCCGGCAGCGACGCGACCGCGCCGGGCCAGATCCGCGACGCAGTGGACGCTCTCCTCGGCATCGCTCTCTGACCCGTCCGCATCGTCGCCAGGCCCGGTGCGAGCCGGGCAGGCGGGCTGTGAGGGGTCCCTTCACGGACGCTGAGGCCAGGGCCCCGGCAAAGTTGGTCGGGGGCCCGGCAGTGGGCGATGCGGAGGTGTGTGTGCGACCACCTCGTGGCGTGCGCCGGACCGGTTTCGGGTCCGTGAAGGGACCCTTCACGGACTCTGAGTC
>NZ_QZFV01000128.1:0-24424 GCF_003600245.1 Amycolatopsis panacis | reverse complement strand
ATCCACCGGACGAAAACCCCTAGCCACACCAGGATTCTCCCGCCACCACAACCCCACACCAAGATCATCACCGGCGGGTCGCTCAAAAACGCAACAGCCTCTCAGAGTCCGTGAAGGGTCCCTTCACGGACCTCTACACCGACTTTGCCGGAACCCTGGCCTCTGGGTCCGTGAAGGGACCCTTCACAGCTTTCGCCTGAGTGGGCAGCGCTCGACGGCCGGGCTGTCCGCGTGCCGCGCGCACGATAGTTTTGTAGATGAACCCAGCATGTCAACGCCGGTTTGCCCGGTCAGTTCTCCTGCCTCGCGAAGCGCTGGGCCACGTCCGGGCGATCGGCGAGCCGCGCCGGGAAACCCGGGCCGCGGCGCATCCGGGTGTCACCCGCGCCCAGTTCCGCACCGCAGTGGCCACAGACCACTTTCGCCTCGGTGTCGTGCCCGCAGTCCTCGTGGTGCAAGGTGATCGGCGGACCGGCGTCGGTGGCGAGCCAGCGGTCGCCCCACGCGGTCATCGCCGCGAGCACGCCCCAGAAATCCCGGCCCTTCTCGGTCAGCAGATAGTCGTAGCGCACCGGATCGGCCTGGTAGGGCCGCTTCTCCAGCAACCCCTCGTCGACCAGCCGGCGCAGCCGGTCGGCCAGGGTGTTGCGCGCGATGCCGAGCGCCTGCTGGAACTCGTCGAACCGGCGGACCCCGTAGAAGGCGTCCCGCAGCACGAGCGGCGTCCACCGGTCCCCGAGCAGGTCCATCGTCCGCGCGATCGAACAGGGCCATCGCGCGAAAGAAGTGCGTTTCATGGCGGCGACCATACGCCGTCCGGAAAGTAAACCCCGCAGCTCAGAACCGCTTCCGCACGGAGACCACGACTCCATTCCGGCCGTATGCCCGGGATCCCGATGCGCCATTCGGCTGACATGTGCTACTCCATACGGCGCAACGGCCACACCGAGGCGAACCCGCGGAAAAGAACCGTCAAAGCTATTCTGCCGGATGGACGAAACTTGATCGGAATCGACAGGTTTTCCCGGACCGGCCGCACCACCGCGGGGCAACTTCGGATAACTTGACCTTCGGTGGGATCGACGAGAAGCGGGGAGAGACGGATGGCGAAAAACGGGCGGCACCGCGTGAAGCAGCGGTCGGTCCGGAGCCGGACCGTCGCCGCGCTGGCCGGTGGTGCGCTCGTGGCGCTGCCGGCGTTGACCTCCTCCGGGCTGCCGATCGGCACGCCGGTCGCAGCCGGTGACCAGCAGGTCACCGCGGGCGGCCCGGCCGCCGACCTGCCGCCGGTCGGCGTGGACGGCAGCCTGCCGCAGCCGCCGGTCCCGCAAGCATTGGGCGTGCCCGGCTACGCGGGCACCGGGTCCGCCACGCCGTCCGGCCCGCTGGGCATCCCGGACAGCATGCTCAAGGCCTACCGCAACGCGGCCGACATCATGGCCCGCGAGCAACCCGGCTGCCACGTCGACTGGGCACTGATCGCGGCCATCGGCCGGGTCGAGTCGAACCACGCCCGCGGCGGCTACGTCGACGCCCGCGGCAACAGCCTGGAGCGCATCCTCGGCCCGGTGCTCGACGGGGCAGGCGGATTCGCCGCGATCCGGGACACCGACGGGGGCCGCTACGACGGCGACCAGGTGTGGGACCGCGCGGTCGGGCCGACCCAGTTCATCCCGTCCACCTGGGCGCGCTACGCCTCGGACGGCAACGGCGACGGCGTGTCCGACCCGAACAACATCTACGACGAGACTCTCGCCACCGCGCGGTATCTGTGCTCTGGTGGGCTCGACCTGTCCGGCCTGCCGGCGCAGGCCCTCGCCGTCCGCCGATACAACAACTCACAGTCCTATGTGGACACGGTGCTCGGGTACGCGGCCGCCTACCGCGCCGGGGTCTCGCAGCTGCCGGACAGCCGGGTGCCGATCGGCGCGCCGCCCGGACCGGGCGCCGTGGAGGCAGCGGCCGGCAGCCCGGCGGGTGTCCCCGCGCCGCCTCCGGCACCCCCGGCGACGTCCGCCCCGGGCACGCCGGTCCAGCCGCCGAGCAGCAGCAGCAGCAGCCCGGCGTCCACCAGCGGCAGCCCCACCTCGTCGACGTCGACCGGCGGCAAGCCGACCGGCACGCCGACCAGCGGCACGCCGACCAGCGGCACGCCGACCAGGAGCACGACCACCAGCACCACGCCGACCTGCCCGAGCACGCCGACGACCACGCCGACCACCCCGACCAGCACGACCACCACCAGCACCACCCCGCCGGGCAGCACGCCGACCTGCCCGCCCGTCACCCGCACGGACACCACCAGCACGCCGCAGACCACCACCACCTCGCCGTCGAAGTAAGCCCGGTGGCGTCGTTCGTATAGTGCGGACGACGCCGAGCACGGGAGCGAACGTGGCCTGGAACCCCGAAGCCCTGCCCGACCTGCCGGGCCGCACGTTCGCGGTGACCGGGGCCACCGCCGGGATCGGCTACTTCATCGCCGAGCAGCTGGCCGGTACCGGTGCGCACGTGGTGCTGCTCGGCCGCGCACCGGAGCGGCTGCGCACCGCGGTCACCACCCTGCGCGCGCGGGTCGGGTCCGCGCGGCTGAGCACGATCCCGCTCGACCTCGCCGACCTCGGCTCGGTCGCCGGGGCGGCGGAGCGGCTCGTGCGGCTCGGCCGGGTCGACGCACTGATCGAGAACGCCGGGATCACCGCGCCCGGACCCCTGCGGCGCAGCACCGAGCAGGGTTTCGAACTCGCCATGGGCACCAACCACTTCGGGCATTTCGCACTGACCGCGCTGGCCATGCCGGTGCTCACCGCCTCGGCCGCGCGGATCGTGTCGATGGGCAGCCTGATCACCCGGCTGCGCCGGTTCGACCTCGACGATCTGCAGTCCGCCCGGTCCTATTCGGACTTTCGCGCGTACACCCAGTCCAAGCACGCGGTGCAGTCCTTCGGGCTGGAACTGGACCGGCGGCTGCGCGCGGCGGGCTACCCAGTGCGGTCGATCGTGGCCCAGCCGGGATTCAGCCTGGACCGCTCGACTCCCGACCGGCCGGGGATCAGCACGCGGGTGCCCGCGTTCAGGCTGCTGGCCCCGGTCTGCCAGGGCAAGGACCACGGCGCCTGGTCCGCCGTGCGCGCCGCCGCCGACCCGTCCGTCGAAGGCGGCACCTACCTCGGCCCGGCCCGGCTCGGCGTCGGCCGGCCGGTGCCCGGCACTGCCCCGGCCACCTCCCGCGACCCGGCCCTCGCGAGTCGCTTGTGGACGGTCTCGGAGGAGCTGACCGGGATTCCGTTCCGCATCACCGCGCAGTGACCGGCCCGCCCGCGCCTCACCCGCCCGGCCGACCCACCCGCTCGGCAATACCGTCGAGCAATCGGTCAAGCCCGAACTCGCAGGCGTCACCGGCCTGTTCCCGGGTGCCGCGGTCGAACCCACCCGCCAGCCAGACCCGGTTCATGGTCGGATGCGCCTCGATGTCGAAATAGGTGTCCCAGAACGAAGAACGCTGGATCCACCAGGCATCGTCGGACTGTCCGGTGCTGCGCTCCAGATGCCGGCTCTCCGCTTCCACCGCGGCGTTCGCGTCGACATACCCGGACACGCAGTTCGCCGCCGCGACCGCTTCGCGGGCAGGCAGGCCCAGGCTGTCCATAATGGACAGAAGGTACTCCTGTCCGGCGAACTGGCCGGGGCCGAGCACCGGGCGCACCCGCGAGGTCTCGCGCAGCCACGGATGCCGCAGGTAGGCGTCGCGGGTGCGCTCGGCGTAGAGCCGCACCTGCGCCCGCCAGTCGCCCGCACGGGGTGCGCCCGGCGCGGGCAGCCGCCGTTCCAGCAGAACCTCGTCCACCATCAGGTCGATCAGCTCGATCTTGCCCGCGACGTAGGTGTAGAGCGTCATGGTGCCCGCGCCGAGTTCCCTGGCCACCCGGTGCATGGAGGTGGCGGCCAGCCCGTCCTCGTCGGCCACCGCGACCGCGGCGGCGACGATCTGATCGAGGGTGAGCGTCGGGCGGCGGCCACGGGCCGGCTCGGCCGGATCACCGCCGCGGTCCCGCCACAGCAGCGCCAGCGTGCGATCCACCTCTTCGCTGGACGAATGGCCGGCAGGCCGGCGGTCGACGGTCATCGCACTCCCCTGCGCCGGTCGTTTGCCGGGATCGTACCCGCCGGTTCGGGACTTTTGTCCCCCTCCGCATCGCCCGGAGAGCCGCTACCTTGGAACGTGGGGGTGATCACCATGACGAAACGCAAGCCACCGGGAACGTCGTTCCGCTTCTGGGTGGACCGCCAGATTTCCGACGCACAATCGCGTGGCGACTTCGAAGATCTGCCCGGAATGGGCAAACCACTGCCGCCGCCGACCGGCCGCGACGCCGCGACCGACTGGGCGCTGCGCCGGGCCCGCGAGGGCGACCTCGACGTGAAGGCATTCCTGCCACCTTCTCTCGCCCTGCCCAGGGAAATCCAGGACCTGCCCGCGAAGCTCGCGAAGGTGCGCGCGGAACGGCAGGTACGCGAGATCGTCGAGGACCTCAACGAGCGCATCCGCCAGGCACACCGCCTCCCTCAGGAAGGGCCACTGCTGCGCGCGGGACCGCTGGACGTCGAGGAGGTCGTGGCGAACTGGCGGAACGACCGTTCCTGACCGGACCCCGCGCCCCGGCTACGCTGGATGGTCCATGGTGAAAGGACGACCACAATGCGCGGAGTTCGCCGGGGTGTTGTGCTCGGGCTCGGGCTGGTGCTCGTGCTGGTGCTGCTCTTCGCGGAGCCCTGGTCGGTGTTCGTCCTGCTGCCGCAGTGGCCGGCAGCCGCGACGATCGCCGGCACGGCGCTGTTCGCCGGAGCCATGCTCGCGTTGCCGGCTCTGCTCTACCTCGGCCACCGGCCGAACGGGCGGGACGACGTGGCGCGGCTCGGGGACGGGCTGCTCGGCACGATCTGGGTGCTGTTCGCCTGGAGCATGCTCGGGCACCTGTTACGGCTGGTGCTGCTGGTGTCCGGGGTGGACGATCCGGCGCGCCCGCGGATCGTGGCCGCGGCGACCCTCGCCGTCGTGGCGGTGCTGCTGGCCACCGGGAGCCGGATCGCGCTGCGGGTGCCGCCGGTGCGCGAGGTGGACGTGGTGCTGCCCCGGCTCGGCGCCGGGCTGGACGGGCTGCGCGTCGCGGTCGTCACCGACACGCATTTCGGGCCGATCGATCGCACCCGCTGGTCGGAGCAGCTGGTCGCGCTGCTGAACCGGCTACAGCCGGATGTGGTCTGCCACGGCGGCGATCTCGCGGACGGCTCGGTGGCCCAGCGGCGCAAGCAGGTCGACCCGCTCGGCGGGGTCGAGGCACCGCTCGGCCGGTTCTACATCACCGGCAACCACGAGTACTTCGGCGACGCACAGGCCTGGCTCGACCATATGGCCGGGCTCGGCTGGCATCCACTGCACAACCGCTCGGTGCTGCTCGAACGCGACGGCGCGCGGCTGCTGTTCGCCGGGGTGGACGACCCGACCGGCGCCGCCTCGGGGCTACCCGGGCACGGCCCGGACCTCTCTGCCGCACTGGCCGGAGCAGACCCGGACGTGCCCGTTTTCCTGCTCGCCCACCAGCCCAAACAGGTCGAACAGGCCCGGGAAGCCGGCGTGGACCTGCAGGTGTCCGGGCACACCCACGGCGGCCAGATCTGGCCGTTCCACTTGATCGTCCGGCTCGACCAGCCATCGCTGTCCGGCCTCACCCGGCACGGTCCGCGCACTCAGCTCTACACCAGCCGCGGCGCCGGTTTCTGGGGGCCGCCGTTCCGGGTGTTCGCGCCGAACGAGATCTCCGTGCTCACCCTGAGGTGTGGCTGACGCATGATCCGCGCGTTGATCTTCGACTTCGACGGCACCCTCGCCGACACCGAGGCCGCGGTGCTGCAATCGTGGCGGGAGATATTCGAAAGCCACGGGGTGCCCTTGCCGCTCGACGTCTGGCACACCGTCCTCGGCACGCACAACACCGCGTCGACGATGTTCGCCCTGCTACGCGAGCACGTCACCGAAGCCGACCCGGAGGTGCTGCGGCCCGCGATGCGCGCCCGTGTGCACGAGTTGCTGGCCGACGACGGCCCTCGCGAAGGCGTGCTCACCTACCTCGATGAGGCTGCCGCGCGCGGGCTGACGCTGGCCGTCGCGTCGAGTTCGCCCGCGACCTGGGTTCGCGGTCACCTGGACCGGCTCGGCCTCACGGCCCGGTTCGCTTCGGTGGAAACCGGCGACCGCCACGAGGCGAAACCACGCCCGGACACCTACCTTGCCGCGCTGCGCGCGCTGGCCGTCCCGGCAGCAGAGGCGCTCGCGTTCGAGGACTCGCCGAACGGCGTCGCAGCGGCGAAAGCCGCCGCGCTCACCACCGTCGCGGTGCCGAACCCGATCACCGCGACGCTGGACTTGGGCGCAGCGGATCTCGTGCTGCCGTCGTTCGACGCGGCTTCACTCGGCGAACTGCTGGCCCGCTTCGGCTAGCCGATCCAGGAACACACGCTGCCCCTTGACCAGCTTCTCCCGTGCGGTGTCCAGGTCGAACCACGCCACCCGGTCCACCTCCGGGAACTGCTGCACCTTGCCCGAGCGCGGTGGCCATTCGAGATCGAACGTGCCGGGCACGATCGTGTCCGGGTCGAGGTCGGCTTCCAGCGCCCACGCGGCCACCAGCTTGCCGGACTGACGGACCTCGCCCAACGGCCGGAGCGGACCGTCCGGGACGGGTAACCCCAGCTCCTCGGTGAACTCCCGGCGGGCGGCGGCTTCGGGCTCCTCGCCTTCGTCCAGCTCGCCCTTCGGCAGCGACCAGGCCGCCTCGTCCTTCTTCGCCCAGAACGGTCCGCCCATGTGCCCGAGCAGCACCTCGACCCGGCCCGCGGACCGGCGGAAGAGCAGCAGCCCCGCGCTGCGCCTGACAGCCATCGGGCCAGTCTGCCCGGCACCGGGCGCCGGCGGAAAACCGGGCGGGAAAAAAGATTCCGCACCGGTGTCGATCCCAGGCCGGGCCGTTCGACGCAGGGGTGAAAGCAGCCGAAAAGCCCGGAAAGGACCCACTGTCATGAGCATCGCCACCGCCGCCCCCACCACCGCCACTACGACCGACCCGCGCACCCCGGCCCTGCTCGACCGGGCGCGCCCCCTGGTGCTCGCCCTGTTCCGGATCGTGGTCTCGCTGCTGTTCCTTTTCCACGGCACCCAGGGTTTCGGCCTGTTCGGCGGCGTCGACGGGCACGGGATGGCCGTCCCGTTCGGCGTGTGGCCCGGCTGGTGGGCCAGCGCGATCGAGGTCCTCGGCGCGCTGCTGGTGCTCGCCGGGCTCTACACCCGGGCCGCCGCGATCGTGCTGTCCGGCGTGATGGCCTACGCCTACTTCACCGTGCACGCCCCGCTCGGCCTGCTGCCGATGCAGAACGCGGGTGAACCGGCCGCGCTGTACTCCTGGATCTTCCTCGCCCTCGCGGTCACCGGCCCCGGCGCCTTCGCCCTCGACCGGCTGCGCCGTCGCTGAGCCCGGACGGCCGGACGCCGTTGGATTCCCGCCGCACCGGCGCCGCCACCGGCGGCTCCGGGCGGCGGAACGGAACGAGGTCGCGCAGGAGTTCCCTGGACGCCCAGGCGAGCACCAGCACCGAAGCGATCAGCACGGCGATGAGCACCGATTCCACCGGATACTGCGCGAAAGCCGGCCAGAACCGGGTCAGCAGGTAGCCGAGCGCGATCCCGGCCAGCAGCGTGCCCAGGTGGGAGAGCAGCGCTTCCCGGCTGTGTGCCTGGGCCATCACGCCCCCTTTCACCCGGTATCCGGGCCGGGGATCCGGCACCGACCAGCGCAAAAGCAGGTTTCCAGCCTACCGGCCGGTGCCGGGCCGGAAGCCCTCCCTCACCTGATGAGGCGAGCGGGAGAACCCGCGGACGTCGCGCAAAGTCTCGACGGCCCGCGCCACTTCCGCGTAAGTCGTGTAGAGCGGGGCCAGCCCGAACCGCAGTACGTCCGGCGGCCGGAAATCGCCGAGTACTCCGCGCTCGTGCAAGGCGGCCATGGTGCGTTCGCCGCCCGGATCGCGAACAGAGACCTGGTGCCCGCGCGCGTGATCCCGTGGGGTCGCCACCTCGGCCCCGGGCAGCAGCACATCGAGGCAGCGGAAGAAGAAATCCCCCAGGGCGAGGCCCTTTTCCCGCAGTACCGCCAAATCCACGTCGTCCCAGACGTCGAGCGCGGCATCCAGCGCCAGCAGCGACAGGATGTCCGGGGTACCCGCCCGCGCCCGGCCGGCGCCGTCCGCCCCGCGGTACCCGGCTTCCATCGCGAACGGGTCGGCGTGCCCGGCCCAGCCCGCGAGCGGCTGGTCGAACCCGGCCTGCCACCGCCGGGCCAGATAGACGAACGCAGGCGCGCCAGGGCCGCCGTTCAGGAACTTGTACGTGCAGCCCACCGCGAAATCCACTTCGCACTCGTCGAGCCGAACCGGAACCGCGCCGACGCTGTGGCACAAGTCCCAGACCACCAGCGCGCCCGCCCGGTGCGCGGCCGCCGTGGTCTCCGCCATGTCGTGCAACCGCCCGCTGACGTAGTCGACGTGGTTCGCCAGCACCACCGCAGTCCGCTCACCCGCCGCGGTCCCCAACTCGGCCACCGGTACCCGGCGCAACCTGTGCCCGGTCAGCCGGGCGACCTCGCCGGCCACGTATCCGTCGGTGGGGAAGGTCGCCGCGTCGAGCAGGATCTCGTCCCGGCCGGGATTCGCCCGCACCGCGGCGACCAGCGTCTTGAACAGGTCCACGCTCGTCGAATCAGCCACCACGACCTGGCCCGGCGCGGCACCGACCAGGGGTGCGATCCGCTCGCCGACCCGTACCGGGGCGTCCCACCAGCCCTCGGTCCAGGAGCGGATCAACCGCCCGCCCCACTGCTCACGCACGACCGCCGAAACCCGCGCGGCGACATGCTTTGGCGGCGCGCCAAGGGAGTTGCCGTCGAAATAGGCCACCGCCGGATCGAGGTCGAACTCCGCGCGTTTCGCCGCGAGAGGGTCGGCGGCGTCTAGCGAGACGGCCAGTTCACGGAGGGCGGACAGGGGTGTCATCGAGGCTCCTCGGGGGCGGCTGGGGTCCAGTCAAGCAGCGGTACCGGGCCGGGCCACCGGTGGGTAATTGTCGGTTTTCCCTGTTCAGACGGCCATTTTGGCCAGCCGCGATGCCCTGTTCCGACCGGCCGGAAAGCCTTAAAGTGACCGGCACCACACTTTCCGGAGGAGGGGTCGCCGGTGACCACCTCATATCCCGCGGCCACCGCACAGACCGTGGCCGAACAGACCGAAGGCCGGACGATACCGGGCCTGTTGCGCCGCAATGCCGTCGAATACGGCGACCTGCCGGCGATCACCTCGCTCGACCTGCCCGGACACCCGACGTTGACCTGGCGCGAATTCCGCACCGCGATCGCCGAGGTGTCCCGCGGGCTGGCCGGGCTCGGCCTGTCCCGCCGCGACCGGATGCTGATCATGGCGCCGAGCAGCCCCAGTCACCTGATCGCCGACCTCGCCGCGGTGCACCTCGGCGCGATCCCGTGCACCGCCTACGCCACGCTCAGCCCGGTGCAGATCGGCTACGTCGCCCGGCACAGCGCGGCCACGGTCGTCTTCCTCGCCGGAGCGGACGAGCTGGCCCGCTGGCTGCCGGTGCTGGACGAGCTACCCGCACTGCGGCACGTGGTGATGTTCGACGACGACGCGGTCCCGGACGACGAGCGGTTCATCTCCTACTCCGCCCTGCGCGAAGCGGGCCGCGCCGCGCTGGCCGCCGATCCGGACGCATTCGAGCAATCCTGGCTGCAGATCGACCCGGACGATCCACTCGCGATGATCTACACCTCCGGCACCACCGGCGACCCGAAAGGCGTCGTGCTGTCGCACCGCAATGCGATCCACCAGGGTTACGCGGTGGAAGCGGTCCACGAAGCACCGTTCCACGTCAGCAACATCGCATACCTGCCGCTGGCGCACATCGCCGAACGCGAGCTGTCGATCTACCTGCCGATCCTCTGGGCCGGGCACGTGCACACCGTCGCCGACGCGGCCGGTGTCATCGGCGCGCTGGGCCAAGTACACCCGCAGAGCTTCTTCGGCGTCCCGCGGGTGTGGGAGAAAATGGCCGCAGGCTTGAAGAACATGCTCGCCGGCGTGCCGGAGAAACGGCGTGAAGCACTGCTCTCGGCCAACGAACTCTTGCAGCAGGGCTACAAACTGCGCAGTGCGGGCGAAGAGGTACCCGCCGAACTGGCCGCCCGTATCGCAGAAGCCGATGAGAAGGTGCTCGCCCCGGTGCGGGCACTCCTTGGTCTGGACCAGATCCACGTGGCCGCGAGCGGCGCCGCCGCGCTCCCGCTCGAAGTGCTCTACTTCCTCGCCGGGCTCGGCGTGGAGATCAGGGAAGTCTGGGGATTGTCCGAGACCACCGGCGCGGCGACGGCGAACAGCGCCGGCGCGTTCCGCGCGGGCAGCGTCGGGAAACCGCTGGAGGGCGTCGAGGTGAAGGTCGCCGAGGACGGCGAACTGCTCGTCCGCGGCCCCATCGTGTTCCTCGGTTACCTGCAGGAGGACGGCACGATCGCCGACGCGAAGGACGCCGAGGGCTGGTTCGCCACCGGCGACATCGGCACCATCGACGAAGACGGCTTCGTCTCGATCACCGACCGCAAGAAGGAGCTGATCATCACCTCCAGCGGCAAGAACATCGCCCCGGCCCGGATCGAGGGGCTGCTGAAGGAACACCCGCTGATCGGCCAGGCCGTCGCGATCGGCGACGGCCGCCCGTACGTGACCGCGCTGATCGTGCTCGACGACGAGATCGCCCCCGCCTGGGCCGCGGCCACCGGCGTCGAGGCGGACGGCCTCGACGCATTGGCCGCGCACGAGCGGGTCCGCGCCGAAATCGACCAGGCAGTCGCCGCCGCGAACGACCGGCTGGCCCGCAGCGAGCAGATCAAGCGCTACCACCTGATCACCCACCCGTGGACACCCGAATCCGGCGAGCTGACCCCGACGCTGAAACTCAAACGCCGAGTGGTCAACGACCGCTACGCCGAGGCCATCACCGCGCTCTACCGCTAGGCCAAAGGCTGTGAAGGGACCCTTCACAGCCTCAGCGTCCGTGAAGGGTCCCTTCACCGTCCTCCCCGGCTCAGGCGATCCGGCTGGAGGTGTCCGTCCACTTGCGCAGCCGGGGCGGCACCCGCTTCTCCAGCCCGTAGTTCTCCAGATGCGCGGAGAACACCTCGTCGAACGCCTTCTGCACGGTCTCGGTGTCCCAGGTCGGACGTTCGAGGATCGGCTGCTTCAGGTACGGCTGCCCCATCACGTGCAGCTGCGGGCCGTTGCAGCGGATCAGCTGCCCGGTGATGCCGTGCGAGCCGGCGCCGAGCAGGAACAGCACGACCGGGGCGATCCGCGCCGGCGTGCGGTCCGGCGGACAGGCGCGCAGGGCCCGTTCCGACTTCCACACCATCCGGGTGTGCGCCAGCGGGCAGACCGCGTTCACCCGCACGCCGGACTCCTCCAGATCCAGCGCCCAGGAGTAGGTCAGCGACGCGACCGCGCCCTTGCTCGCCGAGTAGGCGCCCAGCTTGCGCTGGCCCAGCGAGGCGCCGGAGGAGATGTTCACGATCGACCCGCCGGTGCCCGCGCCGACCATCGCGCGGATCGCGGCCAGCCCGGTGTAGAGCACCCCGAGCACGTTCACCTCGATCAGCTGCCGGGCCTGCTCGGCATCGTCCTCCCAGGGCAACGCCTCGTAGTTGAGCCCGGCGTTGTTCACCAGCCCGTCGATCCGGCCGAACTCGCGCACGCAGCGGTCCACGATCGCCTGTGCCTGCGCCGGATCGGACACGCTGTCCCCGCTGGCGACCGCGCGGCCGCCGTGCCGCCGGATGGTCGCCGCGGTCTGCTCGGCGAGTTCGGCGTCGACGTCGTTGCACACCACCGCGCCCCCGGCCCGTGCGACGTGCACGGCGAACGCCTCCCCGAGCCCGCGGCCCGCTCCGGTCACCACCACAGCCTTGTCCTGCATCAGCCCGTCCATAGTTCACTCCCCGTCGCCCGGAAACGGCGGAGGCGAAGGCCCGCTCCGCCGGATCACTTACCAGTGTTAGGCCATTCGGCCCAGCAGGCATGCCGACCGAGACGAACGGCGGCAGAGCTGCGCCGAACGAGTGAGGACCGACCTGCCCCGCGTATCCGGCGGCAGATCAGCCGGACCGGGCGGCACCGATCGCCGGACACCGGCGGGTGGTCAGCGGCATACTGGCAGTCGCGCCGGGGAGCGGACCGGGGTGGAAATGTGACGTCCCGGCCGGAGCCGTCACCGCCGCAGGCAGAATGCGGGCGGGCCTACCCGGCCGGGAAGGGGGAAGTGAGCACCTCGTGAGGACCGACGCGACAGCGCGGCTGAGCGCGCCGCTGCGGAATGTCGAATACCGCGTTCTGTGGGCGGCCGAAGCCATCTCGAGCGCGGGCGACCAGCTGGCCAAGGTCGCGCTCTCCATCCTGGTCTATCACCGCACCGGCTCGGCGCTGTGGGCCGCGGTGGTCTACGCGCTGACCTTCCTTCCCGCGCTGGCGGGCGGGCTCGGCCTGTCCTTCCTCGCCGACCGCTACCCGCGACGCGCGGTGCTCAGCCTGAGTGCTGCCGCGCAGGCGGTGCTGGTGGGGCTGATGAGCGTGCCCGGGATGCCGCTGGCCGTCCTGTGCCTGCTGCTGGTGGTGGTGCAGCTGGCCGCATCACCGGCGAACGCGGCACAGAACGCGATCACCCGTGAGGTCTTCGACGACGACGAGCTGTATCTACGCAGTCAGGACCTGCGCGGGATCACCACGAACACCGTGCAGCTGCTGGGGTTGGCCGGAGGTGGGCTACTGGTGACCGCGGTGGGCGCGTCCTGGGCGCTGGCCATCGACGCGGTGAGCTTCGCCGTGGCCGCGGTGCTGGTCCGGGCCTGGGTGCACAACCGGCCTGCCGCCGGGGGCGAGCACAGCACCTGGTTCTCGGCCACCCGCTGGGTGTTCGGGCGGCGCAGCCTGCGGGTGCTGATCGCCCTGTCCTGGCTGGTCGGGCTGACCGTGGTGCCGGAGGGCCTGGCCGCACCGCTGGCGCAGCAGCTGCACGCTCCGTCCGCCGCGGTCGGCTGGCTGCTCGCCGCCGATCCGCTCGGCTTCGTCGTCGGCGCGTACCTGCTGTCGAAGTTCGTCTCCGCGCCGCAGCGCCGGCGTCTGGCCGGCGTGTTGGCGACGGGTTCCTCTGCCCTCTTGGCACTGTTCCTGCTGCAGCCGAACCTGGCGCTCGCGCTCGCGCTGCTCGCGCTGGCCGGCGCGCTGGGCGCCTACATCATCACGGTCACGGCCACGTTCTCCACCTGGGTGCCGAACGAACTGCGCGGGGGCGCCGGCGGGCTGTACCGCACCGGGCTGCGCGTCACACAAGGGATCGGTGTCGCGCTCGGCGGGGTGGTCGCCCAGGCGACCGGCTCCGCGGTCACCGCCATCGCACTGGCCGGACTGGCCGGGGTCGTGCTGGCGATCCCCACCGCGCTCTGCTGGACCCGGGTCCGGCACTCCGTCGCGGCCGGGACCCTGCAGTGAGCCCCTGGGCCGCGCGCTCCGCAGGCCGGTTCGCGTACCAGCCGGAATTCCGGGTCTTGGTTTCTTTCACGCTTCACGCCTCGCGGTCACGCACGGAACACACCTCCACTCGCATTGTCACGAATCCTCATCCGCCGATCACCGAACTCACGCTTCGCGGTCACGCACTGTTCTTCACCTCCCGCCGTGCTCCATTCACCGGAAAATGCACGCGCATATTCACGCCTCACTTCACGCCTCGCGGTCGCGCATGGGAATTCACCTCGCTTCCGACGGACGACGCGGACACTGATCCGGCTGTCGTCTTCGGGTGGTGGTCGAGTCGAGATGCGCCCCCGGCACAGGAGCGCTTCCGCATCGTCCCCTGGACGGCGTGCCACCGCCGGGGCGATCGGTAAGTGGGATGATACCGGTAACCGAACCCAAAGCGGCAGTGGGAACCACCCGTCCGCCGCGCCAGACACCGCAGGAGGCACTGCCCGATGCCGGGAACCGGACCCGCCGCCGGTGAACCGCCGGAGCCCGGGCACCAGCCGGCCCCGCGCCCCGGCGCCCGGCTGCGCGAGCTGATCTCCGGCAATCCGGTGCGGTCATGGGATCTGTGGACCAAGCCCCGGCGGATGATCGCGTTCCTGCTCTGCTGGGACGCGATCGCGATCGCCGTGCTGACCACCGGCGCGATCGCCTCGACCGGGCCGACCGGGCTGGACTGGGCGCGGTTCGCGGTGCTCGCGGTCTGCGCGACCGTCCACATCCAACTGACGCGGCGGCAGGAGGAGCGCCGCCGCAACCGGATCGCCGCGGTGCACATCGACCTGTCCGGCATCTGGGTCTTCCCCGGGGCGCTGCTGCTGCCGATCCACCTGACCCTGCTGCTGATCCTGATCGTGCGCGGGCAGCGCTGGTTCAATTCCCGGCGACCGCCGCACAAGTTCCTGTTCACCTCCTTCACCCACGCGGTTTCCGCACTGGTGGCCCACGAGCTGTATCAGGCCTTCGCCTCGGAGGAGCTGGCCCGGCTGTCGCCGGAGAACTCGCTGCGGGTGTTCGGCATCCTGATGCTCGTCGGGTTCTGTTACGCGGCACTGCAGGCGGTCGTGATCGGCGGACTGCTCGCGCTCGGCGGCACCACCACCCCCACGCTGCGCAACGTGCTGGGCACCAAGGACGACAACCTGCTCGAACTGTCCACCATCGGGCTGGGCACGATCGCCACCGTCCTGCTGCTCAACTTCCCGCCCGCGATCGTGATCCTGGTGCTCATCACGGTGCTGGGCAACCGGCTGGCGGAAATCAACCAACTGCAGTCCGAGGCCCGTACCGACCCGAAGACCGGCATCTTCAACGTGCGCGGCTGGTCCGAATACGCGGAGCGGGCATTGGTCAGGACCACACGCGGCGGGGACAATCTCGCGCTGCTGATGATCGATCTGGACCACTTCAAATGGATCAACGACACGTTCGGCCATCCGGCGGGCGACGACGTGCTCCGCACGGTCGCGCAGACGATCGACGAGAGCACCCGCCCCAAGGACATCACCGGCCGGTTCGGTGGTGAGGAATTCCTGGTGCTGCTGCCGGAAGTGGATGCCACCGCGGCGAAGGTGACCGCCGAGCGCATCCGCACCGCGATCGCCGAGCAGCGCATCGTGACCACCGACAAGCGAGGCGGCTCGGCGGTCATCAGCGGCCGCACCGCCTCGATCGGGGTGGCCCTGCTCGGCCCGGACGGAACGACCCTGGAAGAGCTCCTGCAGGCCGCCGACACCGCGGTCTATTCGGCGAAGGAAGGTGGCCGCAACCAGGTGCGGTTCGCCGACAGCGCGCCCCCGGAAGCAGAATGACGCACACGGCACGGATTACCCACGCCGTCGCGGCATACGCCGCGTCCCCCAGCGCAAACCCGTTCGGGCAAACAACTGGATCAATCGTCGCCGATCCGGCAGCGCGCCTCGGGTGCCCGGTGGATTATTCTCAGCCGGCGAGAACGAAATAAACCACAACGAACTCGCCCGGCACCGGATCACGCCGGCAATTCAAGCAAGTTGTTCGGTTTTCGACCCGTCGGGAACCGACCGAGTAACAATTCCGCCGGTGCGCCCTAGGTGCCGGGGAGCACTCCGGGGACGCCCGCTCCCGGTATCCGGCACCGGCTGGCACCCTGGAACACATGCCAGCCGACCGTGCCACCGTTCGCGTCCGACGTCCGTGGTCGACGTCCGCCTGGCTGCTGCTCGTACTTCTGGTGGTGTTCGGGTTCGGCGTGATCGCCTCCCGGCCTGCGGCACCGCCGGACCAAGGCCCGCCGACCGGCGACGTGCTCGCCGCGCAGAACGCCATCGCGGCACTCACCCACCCCGGTCCGGCGCCGACCGCGCTCGCCCAGCTGCCCGCGGACTTCACCGCGGTCACCGGCGTACGGCCGGGTGTACTGCCGGCCCGCGACGGCACAGTGCGCGCCGTGCACGTCGACGGCGGCTGCTCCACCCCGTGGGGCGACGACAACACGAAGTGGGACTACTCCGTCCCGTGCAAGGCCCACGATCTGGGATACGACCTCCTCCGCTACGCGGACAAGAAGGGCCATCCGCTCGACGCGGAGGTCCGGGCCTCGCTGGACTCCCGGCTGTCGCAGGACATGCACCACACCTGCCCGCTGAACCCGATGGATTCCCCGAAGACCTGCCAGCTGGTCGCCACGCTGTACTCGGCCGGGCTGGTGGTCAACTCGTGGCACCAGCGCTGGGGTCCGCCGGTCGGCGACCCGATCGGCTCGCTGGTCGCCGGGGTGCTGGTGATCGGCTGTCTGCTGGTGGCCAGGATGCGCGGCTGGCTCACCGCCCGCCGCAGCTCGATCCGGGCCTTCCCACACGGTGCCCCGCGTCCGTGGGCGGTGGCCGGAGCGGCCGGAGTGGTCCTGCTGGTGCTCGGCGAATCGGTGGCCGCGCTGGCCGACTGGGCCGGCGCGCCGGAGAGCGCGTGGTCGCCGATCACCTGGCTGGCGCAGCTGGCCCCGCTCCTGTTCTTCGCCTGCGGCCGCGCGAACGCGGCGGGCTGGCGAGCCGAACGCGACCGTGGTTACCGGCATTACCTGGCCGAACTGGCCAGCCCGTTGCTGCGGCCAGGGCTGATTTTCGCGGTAGTCGCCTTCCTGGTACCGCTGGCCCTGGAGCTGCTGGGCATCCCCGGGGGCACCAGTACGAAGGTCATGGAGATCGCGCTGCACCCGTTGTGGTTGCTGGGGGTCTACCTGCTGACCATCGTCTGCGCGCCCATTCTGCTGGCGCTCTATCGCCGCGTACGGCTGTGGTCGGTCGCCGGGCTGGCCGCGGCAGTCGTGGCCGGTGAAGTCGCCGCGGCCGTCAGCGGCTCGTCCTGGCCGCGCTACGCCGCGACGCTCGCGCTCGCGCTGCTGGCCCAGCAAGTGGCCTTCGCGCACGCAGACGGAGTACGTCTGCCCCGGCCGTGGCTCGGCATTGCCGCAGTCGCCGGGGTGACCGGGCTGGTCTTGGCGACGACCGTGTTCGGCGCCTCGCCCGTCCTGCTCGGCAGTCAAGGCGCCCCCTCCGCGCTGTCCGCGGCGCCGTGGGAAGTGCTGCTGCTCGGCATCAGCCAGTTCGGGCTGGCCGGGTTGTTCGCCGCGCCGTTGCGGCGTTGGGCCGCCCTGGGCTGGGTCAGCCGCGCGACGAGGCTGCTGCTGCGTGCGCCGATGAGCCTGTACCTGGCGTTCCTGGCCGCGATGCTGCTGCTGGTCGCGGTGGTCTATCTGCCCGGCCGGATCGCCGACGGCCTGACCTGGCTGGTCCGCCCGCACACCGCGATCGCGCTCGCGCTGCTGCTGGTGCCCGCCGGGCTGGTGTTCTGGTGGTTCGAGCGGCACCCGCGTGCCTCGCAGCACGGTCCGGTACCCGCCCCGGTCCGCCCGGATCCGCCGACCGGCCGGGTGCCGGTGCTGCTCACCAGGTCCGCCGCGGCGCTCGGTATCGGCTACGCGACGCTCGGGGTGTTCGGTTTCGCGCTCGCCCGCTTCGGGGACGCGTCGGCGGACGCGGACGTGCTCGGCGTCCGCTTCGACCCGGTGCAGAGCCTCGTGCACCTGTTGCTCGGTGTGCTCCTGCTGCACACCGTGCGGACCGGTGCCGCGGCGAGAGCCGGCACCTGGCTGGTCTGTGCGCTGGCCTGCGTGCCCGCGCTGATGGCGGCGAGCAGCGGAGTTGCGCCGGGTGCGGTGACCGTGGTGCTGCACGTCACGACCGCGTCGTTCGCCCTGGTCGCGGCCGGTTCGTGCGTCCTGCCGGCGCGGCGGGCGGCGAGCGCGGCCGGCTGAGCGCCGCGACACGCGCACCACCGGCCGGGCGAAACGGCCGCCGATACCCGACGATAGTGGTAGGCACCACACGACCGGGGGCGGTGTGCGGCCGTCGCAACCCCACCCCGGCACCATGCGTCTCCGGAACGGAGAGGCGAACCCGACGAGAAGGAGCCGACCGCGTGGATCACCCGCCTCGGAACGGGCAAGGCGGCCGCCGCCCCGCTCGCTCCCGGCAGGACCCGCCCGGATGGGAAGCCGGCCGGCGCCTCCCGCAGCCGTACGAACAGCCGCGCGGCCGCCGGGAGGCACCAGCCGGTCCGCCGCGCCGCCCGGCACCGCCGCCCCCGCGCGCGGTCCCTTCCCGGCGGAACCCGCTGCGCGGCGCGAAGATCGCCGTCGCCGTGGTGTCCCTGCTGGTGATGGGCCTGACCGGCTACGCGTGGGCCTCCCTGCAGGGCCTGGTCAACGGCCTGAACTACGCGAACGTGATCGACAACAACGGCGGCGGCGACAAGCCCGCGGACGGCGCGCGCGACATCCTGCTGGTCGGCCTCGACAGCCGGACCGACGCACAGGGCAATCCGCTCTCCCAGGAGCAGCTCGCCCAGCTGCGGGCCGGAGAATCCGACGGCGAGCTGAACACCGACACGCTGATCTTCGTGCACATCCCGAACGACGGCAGCAAGGCCGTGGCGATCTCGCTGCCCCGCGATTCGTACGTGGACATCCCCGGCGGTTACGGCAAGCACAAGATCAACTCGGCGTACGCGCGAGCGATGCTGCAGGCCCGCAAAGACCTGCAGGCCCAGGGCGTGACGGATCCCAAGCAGCTCGACGTCCAGGCCAACCAGGCCGGGGCGAAGCAGCTGATCGCCACTGTGCAGGAGCTGACCGGGTCCACCATCGACAACTACGCGGCGATCAACCTGCTCGGGTTCAGCGACATCACCCAGGCCATCGGCGGGGTGGACGTGTGCCTGAAGGACAACGTGAACGACCAGTACTCCGGCGCGCAGTTCACCAAGGGCGAGCACACCATCGCCGGGGTGGAGGCGCTGGAGTTCGTCCGGCAGCGGCACGGCCTGCCGCGCGGCGATCTCGACCGGGTGGTGCGCCAGCAGGTGTTCATGGCCGGGATGGCCCGCAAGATCCTCTCCGCGGGCACGCTGACCGACCCGAGCAGACTCGGCGCGCTGATCGACGCGATCAAGAAGTCGGTGGTGCTGAACCAGAATTGGGACATCTTCAGCTTCGCCCAGCAGATGAAGGGGCTGACCGGCGGGCAGCTGGAGTTCCGCACCATCCCGACCGAGAACGTCGAGTACCGCACGCCGGACGACGGAGTCGCGATCCAGGTTGACCCGGACAAGGTGAAGGCATTCGTGCAGGGTCTCGCCGGGCCGCGGGAAAACAGCGGGGCACCGTCGCCTTCGCAGCCCACCGCCACGCACCAGGACGTCACAGTCGACGTGCGCAACGCATCAGGCCGGGACGGGCTGGCCGCGAGCGTCTCGAAGCAGCTGACGAGCAAGGGCTTCACCGCCGGCGACACGGCCAACTCCAGTTCGCGCAAGACTTCCGTGATCTGGGTGCCCAGCGGCGGCGAGGAAGCCGGCAAGGCGGTCTCCGCCGCACTCGGCACGCAGGCCACCGTGCAGGAGGACAAGAGCGTGCAGAAGGGGCACGTGACGGTGTTCCTCGGCTCGGACTTCCAGCCCGCCGCCGGCGCCTCGGCCGGTTCGGGCGCCCCCCAGGCCCCCGCCGCCGCACCCACCTCGTCCGCACCGGCGCCGGCCGGATCCGACGATCAGCCGATCACCGCCGAGGGCGTGCCCTGCGTCAACTGACGCTCGACTGCTCCATTCGGGGGACGCTCCGGCAAATCACGAAAACTTTTCCGCGGAACCCGCGTAAGGACTCACGACCTCGGCACTTTCACCACCGCAAGACGCGGGATTTCGTGAGGGGCAGGGGACAGGCAGTGATCGACGCGGAGCGCTACCAACGAGTACTCGGGGACGAGCTGCGCAGGCTCCGGCGCGACCGGGGCTGGACTCGCAAGGAGCTGAACGAGCACCTGCAGAGCGAGATCTCCCTCCAGACACTGGCAACCTACGAGCTGGGCACCCGGCAATGCTCGGTGGTGCGGCTGGTCGAGCTGTGCGTGGCCATGGACGAGCTACCCCAGGACCTGCTCGCCAAGGTGCACCGGCGCGTGTTCGTGGAGGAGCCCGGCCGGGTCCGGGTGGACCTGCGCCGGGTGATCGCCGAGGCGGGTCCGCAGCTGGCCCCGCTGCGCCGCTGGGCCGAGGGACGGCTGCGGCAGGGCAAGGCGGGCAACGATTCCGCCGCGCCGGCGCCGTCCGGGACCGCCGCGCACGAAGTCTCGTTCGATTTCGCCGCGTTGGAACGCATGGCCGAACTCTGCGGGGTGCCGACCGCCGAACTGGTCGGGCATCTGCGCAACCTCGCCCCGGCCTGAGCCAGGGGCGACCTCCGGACCACGGAGGGGACTTTTCGCGGCTCCTCCCCTGTCGCGAACGTCCCCTCCGTGCTTGGCCATCGGGCCGCAAGCGCCTTATTACCGTGAGTAATATTACTGTCGGTAGAGTGTGCGCCGTGACCACCGCCAAGCGCAAGCGCATGCCCCGGGCCGAACGCGAGCAGCAGATGATCGCGGTCGCCGAGCAGGTCTTCACCGAACGCGGCTACGCGAGCGCGTCGATGGACGAGATCGCCGAACTGGTGGGCGTGTCCAAACCGATGCTGTACGAGTACTTCCACTCGAAAGAGGGCCTGCTGCTCGCCTGCATCCGGCAGTCGCGGGCGGCTCTGCGCGAAGTGACCGCGCAGGCGACACTCGGCGCCACGTCCGCCGAAGACGCCCTGCGGAAGGGGCTGCTGGCGTTTTTCGTCTTCATCCGCGAACGGCGGGAGGCGTGGTCCTTGCTGCGGCAGGAGATGGCGCTGATCGGGACCTCGGCGACGAACGAGATCGAGGAAACCCGCCGCCAGCAGACGGATCTGATCACGGCGCTGCTCAACGACCACCTCGACGCCGGCGACACCGTGCAGGCCGAGGCTTCGGCCGAGATCGTGGTGGGCGCGTGCGAGCGGCTGGCGATCTGGTGTGAGCGGTTCCCGGAGATGACTCCGGAGAAGGCCACCGGGTACGCCATGGAGGTGATCTGGACCGGATTGTCACAACGAGCGATCTGATGTGCGCGTGAAGATGCGCGTGCATTAGGCCATTCGGTCGTTACTCACCGCAAACCCCGACCGTTACTTGTGACACAGAGTTTCGTTGAGGTATCGATGAAGGGGTAGAAAGACCCACGGAGTGTCGCGATTGCGGCAGGGGGCCGGAATCGCGTCATGAGTGTGCAGTGGCTGGGTCCCACCCGGTGACGCATGCTGATGACGAGAGGGGTGAGGCAGTGGTGGAAACGATCACGGCGACGTACGAGCACGACAACGACGACTGGACGATCACCGTCAGCGGCCGTGGCAAGGAGCTGACCGCGAAAGCACCGGGCATCATCGCCGCCCGGGACCGCGTCGACCAGCTGGTCGAGAAGCTCGCTTCGAACGAGCACCCCACCGTCGTGCACCTGCTGAACGGCAACGCGCTCGAGTTCACCAGCGCGTACATGACCGCCCGGCTGACTCTGCCGGAGCAGGCGCCCCTGGAGGTACCGCCGTCAGGTGGGAAGAAGGACCCGGCGACCGCCACGGACCCCGTAGGATCCGACGCCTCGGGCACAGCCGCCACCGACGCTCCGGAGGTCCCGGCTCCGGCGAGCGGCGAGCCGCCCCCCGAGGCCACCGCCGGCAAGCCGGCGCTGCACCCGAGCAAACAGCTGGCGAAGGAAGTCCAGGACCGGACTCCCGGCGAGGTTCCGGTTCCCGGCACGGCGACCGCCTCCCAGGTCGCCCGCGCCTGACCCGTTCACTCCGGCCGTCACTCAAGTGAGTGACGGCCGGATGCGTGATGTCTGACCGGCTGAACAGCACTGTTGCCGCAACCCAGCGTGGCAACAGCTCCGGAACGTTCGTACATTCGGCGGAACCACCCACCCAGCCCTTGCCAAGAGCTCGGCCTTCACCCACTTGGGCGAACCATTTGCCGCCGCGCGAACACCTGTCCGCGCTGATCAGCCCAGCAACCGGGCAGCCCCGAGCCAATGGCAAGATCCGCCTGGGGCGGGTCAGCGGAAGAGCTTGCGAACCAGCAATACAACAACCAGCGCGCCGAACCCGATCAGCGGATACTTGATCTTCGGGTCGTCCAGCTTGGCGCGCACACCGTCCTTCGCCGCGTCGGCGAGCTTCTGCGGGTTGGCCTTGGTGCCCAGCTGATCGAGCGTCGCCACCAGAGCGCTCCTGGCCTGCTCGATCTCACGCTCGATGGTCTCGGGATCGCGAGCCACGTGCCCTCCTCGCCGGATCGGACTGACAAACGCCCACGGTAGAGGACGACATCCCCGTCCCGGCCACCGGCCACGCCGAGCACCCACGAACGTGGCGCGCGCTACGATCCCCCACAAGGTTCGCGGGGCCGTAGCCCAATTGGCAGAGGCACACGGTTTAGGTCCGTGCCAGTGAGAGTTCGAGTCTCTCCGGCCCCACCGCGTCGGCTTGACCAGCAACTTCAGTTCAGCGACTGAAGTACGTAAACCACTGCGTGCCACAGACTTGCCACACCACTGAGTTATGAAGCCCTGAGGTGTAGCAGTCGGTATCCTTTGCGAAGGGAGTGCGCGCCCGTGGGGTGTGGACGAGTCGTAAGGCCAGGTGCACCCGGGGAATACCGGGACCCTGGCCTTACGCATGTCCCCCTCTGCAGCGGTTAGGATCGTGACGTACCTCTTCGCGGAGGAATCGCCCCCAGCTGCGCAATTCACCGGAGGGCATGGCCCGGGCTGGTACCCGTCACCACAGCAGCCGGGCCAGATGCAGTGGTGGAACGGCGCACAGTGGACGCCGTCGTTCGCTCCCCAGCAGAGCGAGTAGCTGAGCAGCAGAGCCCCGGCCACCTTCGCGGCGGCCGGAGCTCTTTCGCGTACTCAGGTGCCAGTCAGCTGCACTACGCTCAGCGGTCGCGCCAGGCCAACGGGGACAGGGCGGCGGCGGCCTCGGCGATTCGCCGGCCAGTCTCGGTCGTGAGGCCCTTGCGGGCGGAGTCGATCCAGCCCGCGACGCGCTGGACGCCGATGTCCCGGTACTCGACGGCTTGGAGCAGCATTTCGAGCTTGTCGGCGTCCTTCGCGCACCGCGCTTCGAGGGTCTCGCGGGTCTCGTACTCGTCCACCGCGGTCCGGACCATCGCGCGGGAGGCGTCCGGGAGCGCGGCTGTCTGGTCAGCGGTGATCTCGCGCGGCTCCGGCTTGCTCAGGTACTTGGCCGCCGTGTGCGGGATGTCCCCGATGCGGGTCTCCTGCGTGTCGTGCCACAGCGCGAGGAACGCGGCCCGCTCCGGGTTCGCACCTTCCTCGGCGGCCAGGAGCGCGGCGATCTGAGCGGCCCGCATGCTGTGCTCCGCGATCGACTCGGGATCGCGGACGCCAGCGTGCCACCACCCCATGCGGCGGATGCGCTTGAGCAACCCGAGCTCGTAGCCGAACGCGGCGAGAGCGGTGGGCTCGTCTGGCATGAGATATACTCCCTATCGGTCGGCGAGACGCAGAGCGTAGTGAAGGCCGGCAACCTGGTCACGTCCGTCGCGCGTGAGCACGTCGGCGGACGTGAGCACCTCCAGTGCCTCCGATAGCGCGTCACGGGCGGCGGAGCGTTCGGTCAGCAGCGCGGGTCGGCTGGCCACGAGTGTGTGCACGGTGTGCAGGTTGAGCGGCAGGTGGGGCGATGCCGGGTCAAGGCGGCTCACCAAGTGGTGGAACAGCCGCACACCCGCCCACGCCCTGGTGTCGTCCGCGGCCATGAACATGTCGTCTGTCTGGTCGTCGGGCAGTTCGCCGGTCCAGTGCGCCCAGTAGTTGAGGTTCGCGAGCTCGGCGCGGGAACCGGTGGTGCGCGTGACGAAATCGTGCAGGTGGGAGCTGTCGCCGGCCGAGGCCAGGGCGACGGATGCCGAGCGGGCCTCTAGATCGGCAGCCGCAGTGTGGGATGTTTGTCGTGTTGTCGCTGGTAGTGGCTGTGGCGAGCGCGGGTTTGGTGGCGTCGTCGCCAGAGTGACCAGTGATCGGTGTGTGTGGGTGGGTGCGCGGGGTCGGTGAGGGTGGCCCAGAGTCGTCTGATTTCGTTGCAGGATAGGGGAATCAGGTGTTCTGTGGCGTCGGAGGTGCCCCCTTTTCGGTGCGGGACCGTTCATCGTGGGCTGTGGTGGCGAGGAACGCGGCGGCGAGCATGGACAGGGTGATGTGCCGGTACCAGGCCGCGTATTTGCGGACCTGGTAGTGATCCGTGCGACACGAGGTCGCACATGTCGAGTGAATACGCAGGTAG
>NZ_QZFV01000127.1:0-25294 GCF_003600245.1 Amycolatopsis panacis | reverse complement strand
GAGGTGTGTGCGACCACCTCGTTGCGTGCGCCGGACCGGTTTCGGGTCCGTGAAGGGACCCTTCACGGACTCTGAGTCTGTGAAGGGTCCCTTCACAGACCTCCACACCGACTTTGCCGACACCCTGTCCCCCGTTGTTCAGGTCAGCCGGCCGAGCTTGGCCGCGGCCGGTAAAGCCGCAGGGCGGGCTCGCCGAACAGATCGACCGGCGGGCCGTCGATGTCGAACCGGTCGAGATCGACCAAGTGGTACTGGACGCCGAACCACAGCGGCAGCAGTGGCAGAGCCGAGCACACCACCTCCTCGGCCGCCCGATAGAGCTTGGCGCGTCCGGCCGGGTCCGCGGTTGATCGGGCACGCTGGATCAGCAGGTCGAACTCGGCGGAGGAAAACCCGGTGAAATTGTCGTGGTGGATGGATTCGGAATGGAACAGCGGATAAAGGAAGTTGTCCGGCGACGGGTAGTCGATCACCCAGGTCATCCGGAACAGCGAATCGGCTCGGCGCAGCCAGCGCAGGAATTCCGGCCAGGGCAACGGGGTGAGCCGGAACCGCCAGCCGAGGGCGGCGCTGATCTGGTCCAGTGCCAGCGTCACCCAGGCGTCGTGGCCGAGTCCGGCGTTGAAGCAGAAGTCGAACTCCAGGTCGGTGCCGACGCCTGCTTCGGCCAGCAGTTCACGGGCTCGCCGCGGTGAGTACTCGATGTCGATCAGGTCGTCGCCGCCGTCGCCGCGGGCGATGGCGGGCGGCAGGACCCGGTCGGCGATCGGGCGGGTGCCGTGAAAGATCTCGTCGATGATGTGCTGCCGGTCGACACTCATCGCGACCGCGCGGCGGACGCGCGGGTCGTCGAACGGAGCCACCCTGGTCGGAAATCCGATGTATTGCATCAGCGCGCACGGGGTCCGCCGGAACCGCTCGCCGAATCTGAAGGCGTCCCCCAGCTGCGCCGGCGGGACCTTGGTGATCTGCAGCGCACCTCGCTGCCAGTCCGCGTAGCCCTCGTCGACCTCGTCGTAGACCGCGAGGTCGATCCGGTCGACGTGCCCGCCGCCGCCGTCCGGGTAGGCGGCGTTGTTCCCGTAGTAGCCGTCGAAGCGTTCCAGCACCAGTCCTGTGCCCTCCCGCCACGGCTCGGCGATCCGGTAGGGCCCGGTACTGACCGGCCGCACCCGGAAGTCCTCGGGGTCGGCCTCGATGAGCTCGGCAGGCACCGGCGCGGTGACCCGATGGCCGAACACCGCCGCGATCTCGTGGAACGGTTCGGTCAACCGGACTTCGAGCAGGTCCGGAGCGAGCGCACGGACTCCGCTCAACGTGTCCGAGCGGCCGGCCAGCACGGCTTCGTAGCCCTCGACCATCGCCAGGTTGTAGGCCAGCTTCGACCCGGTTTCCGGCCGGACCACCCTGGTCAGCGAGTACACGTAATCCTCGGCCGTCACGGCCCGGCCGTGGTGGAATCGAACATCGCGGCGCAGCCGGAACAGCACTCGCTTCCCGCCGGAGTCCACCTCCCAGCTCGCGGCCGCGGCCGGCCGGGGCTCGCCGGTGTCCGGCGTGAAGTCGATCAGCGGGTCGGCGAGGAACCGCAGCACGAGCGCCCCGTCGTGTTCGAAACCCTGTGCCGGGTCGATCGAGGATGGCTCGCCGATGAAGATCCGGATGCTGCTCGTCACGTGTTCTTCTCCTTGTCGCCGGCCGATATCTCTTCGAGCCGGAAGTACTCGGGACCGGTGATGCGCTCGGCCAGGTCGACGAGGTCCTCGTGGGCGGACGCGGCGGCGAATGCCTTGACCAGATTGCCGGCGGTGCCGACGGCGGAATCAGTGATCCGGCCGGCGGCGGTGACGTGGACGATCTCGTCCAGCGCGGGAAAAGCCGCCCGTAGCTCGGCCGTCGTCGGGGACCGCCGCACCACGTGATGTCCGTGCGGTGGCTGGGGAGTGAGAAACGCTGCGTACCGCTGAAACGCCGGGCGGGTGTCGGCCGGCAGCCGGACAGCCGTCCGGGCCAGTTGAAGCGGCAGGTCGTAGTTCGCCGCGAGCCGCAGTTCCTCGGTCACGCCACCGCCGACCCGTCCGTTGACTTCGATGATCGCCGGGCCGGCGGGCGTGAGCTTGACTTCGGTGTGCGTGACCCCGTGGGTGATCCCGAGCGCTTCGTGCGCGGCCAGAACGCAGTCGGTGATCGGTGCCAGGACGCCGGGCGGCCGGACCGACGGCAGGAAATGCGCGTTCTCCCGAAACGGCGGGGACAGCGGCAGTTTGTCCGACACCGCAAGGATGTTCGGGCCGTCGCCGGTCACCAGTACCTCGACCGAGACGTAGTCACCAAGCCTCGGCTCGTCCACCGGGTCCATGCCGGGCAACAGCTCTTCCAGCAGGAGAACCGGGCTGTGGTGCGCTATCCGGTCGTCCGCGGCGACGATCCCCATCGCGGACCGCCAAGTCGCGAGCAGCTCCTCCGGACTCGAAATCAGGTAGGTCGCGATGCTGCCCATGCCCACCGAAGGCTTGAGCACCGCGGGAAACGCTGCCGCTGTGGCCGCCGCGGCGCAGTCTCGTTCGGTGCGCAGGACCCACGGCTCGGGGACCGCAAGGCCGGCCTTGGCCAACTGCTCCCGCTGGATCCTCTTGTCCTGCAACGCTTGCAAGGTCTCCGGCCGGTTGGCGGGCAACCCGCGCTCATGGGCGGCCAATTGTGCGACATGGACGACGCGTTCGCTCAGCGCGAGCATCCCGTCAGGCTCGTGGGTATCAGCCGCTCGCCGTACTTCGCCTGCCAGGTCCAGCGGATTCTCGACGGCGATCGCCGTCGGCGCGAGAGAGACCGCTGCCCGGCGGCGGTCCCGGTCCGCGGGCGCCTCGACGGCCAACCACACCACCGTAACGCTGAATTCCTCGCACAAACTGCGTAGATACTGTTCCGGCCGTGGACCGCCTGGCGCGTCCACCACCAGCAAACGACGTTTCGTCACGAATTCCCCTCACCGTCTCCGATGCCGAGTTCCTCGATCAGCGCCTTCTCGTGCGCTCGCGCTCGCTCCTCGCAGACCGCGCGGTCCGCATCGGGCCAGCGCACGACGGCGTAGAGCGGCGCCGGCACGCAGCCGCGGGCCAGTTTCGCGGGATAGCTGCCGGTGCCGAACGCATAGGACGTCATCCCGTTGCGGGAACCCCATTCGATCGGCGCGTAGAACAACACGTTGAAGTAGAGGAAGGCCAGCTCCTGCGCGTAATCGAAGCCGACCAGCCGCAGGTGCAGCCGATCGCCGTCCAGCAGTGCGATGCTCATGCCGAGCAGCCGCCCGTCGCGCTCCGCGCGGAACACGAGCAGCCGGTCCTCGACCGTCGCACGAAGATGCTCGTAATCGGCGAGAACGGATTCGACCGAGCCGCCCACCGCGTACTTCTCCCGCAACGCGACCTGGAGCCGCGCAGTGTCCTCGCCGAGCGCCTTCGTTCCACTGTGGACGGAAATCCGGATCCCGCTCTCCCGGCACTCGCGCAGCTCTCGTCGTACCTTGTTACGCCGCGAGCGCTTGAGACTGGCCACATAGCCGTCGAAGCCTGACCACTGCCCGGTCAGGACCGTCTGCGCGGCGAAGACGAACGGCGGCGAGCCACCCATCGCCACGCTCAGCTGCCGGGCGCTGTCCATCTCGCCGACATACAGCGCCGCCGCGGCCGTGCAGCCAAGCTCCGCCGCACCCTCGGCAAGCTCCTGGCCGAGAACCGCGCGAACCGGAGCGGGATCGATACCGGGCAGGACACGATCGACCCAGTGCGAACCGGACACGGCGGAAACGACGTTCGGGTACAACGCCGCCGGCTTCGGGTCGTCGAACAACGTACCGAGGTCATACAGAGCCATCACCTGGCCTGGACGCACGATCCTGGTCGCCGTAAGCCCGACCGGACGGCCGTGTTCGTCCCTCGCGACCAGGTACGTCATGCGCCCGCCCGAAAGCCGCTCGCAGTAACGGAGCCAACCGGGACTCTCGTAGAGCGGTGCCCCGGCGAACAGCTCGCCGGTGCCCGCGACGTCGTCGATTCGGCTGTGGCGGGTCGCTGTCAGTCCGGTCCCCATGGCGCTGTCCTTCCCGTCAGCAGCGGCAATACCCGGCCGCCGACATGTCGTTCACTGTCCAGCGACAACACCAGGTGTCCCTGTCCGGCTGGTTCCTCCTCCGCGCCTTGGATCACGTCGATCCGCCCGGTCCGGCGCGCACGCGCGAGCAGGACGCCGACGCCTGCCGCCGCACCACCGGTGGCAACGTCTTCCCGCCCTCCCAGCGAAGTCGTGAACACCCTGGTGCGCACGGTCTCCGCCGCCGTCTCAGCGAAAAAGACGACCGCAGTGCAGTCATACGCCCGGCAAACAGCGAGAACCTCGGCGGAGCTGAACACCGGCAACTCGGCGACGTCCGGAACCCTGGCGTACAACCGGCTCCGTCCCTGCGGCACTCGATAGACGTCCGCGGCACTCAGCCAACCCGGCAAGTCGCCAACGCGCATCGGCTCCCCTGCTGCGTCGGTGTCGCGAGCCCAGCACAGCCATCCGTCCGCCGCACGCTCGACCTGAACGTCCAAGGCGCCAGCGGGATGCCGGACGCGCCAGGTCTCACCGTCGGCCGCGCCGAGCGCGACCGGGGTCGCCAGCGTCGTCTGCAAGCACTGGGCCAGTTCCTCGTACGGCGAGAACGTGCGAACGGTGACGGAACGTCCGATGTGCTCTTGCACGAACGCGGTGTCCGGAAAACCAAGGGCTGCAGCCAGATCGGCCGGCGCGCCGCACTCGTCGAGCACCACTCCGGTGTGGTTGCCACCGCAGCCGCTCCGCACGAACACCCGACCTGCCCAGAGTCGTTCAGTCACCGCGTGAGCTCATCCCTGATTGCCTTCGCGAAAGCCTCGATCGCGGCCGTCGCGGCGTCGGCCGGCAGCGTCAGCGGCGGGGTCAGCTTCACCACCTCACCGTCCGGACCACCGCGCAGCACGAGCACTCCGAGCTCCCGCATCCGGGCCACGACCGCCTTGACGAAGCCCGCGCCGCCCGTCGTGTGGACGCGTGCGCCCAGCATCAACCCGCGCCCGCACAACGTGATCTCGATGCCGGGGATCCGCAGGGCGGCAAGCGCGGCCGCCAGCGCGTCGCCGGTTTCGGCAGCACGCCGCGACAGGTCGTCCTCGACCACCCGCCGCACCACGTAATTGCCCGCCGCGCAGGCCACCGGATTCGCGGAGAACGTGCTCGTCTGCCGGAGCGGCGCTATCCGCTTCATCACCGCGCGCGGTCCGGCGACCAGGGACACGGGCAGACCGCCACCCAACGCCTTGCCCAGCACGACCAGATCCGGCACGACGCCGTCGTGCTGAAAGCCGAACATCGAGCCGGTGCGGCCGAAACCCGTATAGATCTCGTCCAGAACCAGCAGAATGCCGTGTTTCCTGGTGAACTCGCGCAGGTGCGCAAGCCAGCCGGGACTTGCCGCGAGCATGCCGCCCGCGCCTTGGACGGGCTCCACCACCAGCGCGGCCACGTCATCCAGCCCGAAATCCGGATGTTCGAGGATCTCTTGGCCCCACGCGAATTCCGCACCGGACGGCACCGCTTCGGCAGTGAGGTATCCGCCGGCCGAGGGATACGGCAGGCTCATCGCCGCGGTCGGCAGCTCGGTGACGTCCCGCCGCAGGCTCGAGTTCGCGGTGACCGCGAGCGACCCGCCGGTCTTTCCGTGATAGCCGCCGAGGAAACCCAGGATCTGCCGCCGTCCGGTGGCCGCGCGAGCCACCTTCAACGCGCCTTCGACCGCCTCGGAACCGGTTGTGCAGTACAACAGCACCGGATCCGGCCAGGGAAGCAACTCGGCCAGCCGCCCGCTCAGCTCGGCGCGAGCCGGACAGCCCAGCTGCCAGCCACCGTGGGCGAAGCTGTGCAGCTGCTCGGCCATCGCCGTCAGCAGCCCGGGATCGCCATGGCCGAGCGCGTGGACCCCCGACCCCGCGGTGAGGTCGAGATACCGCCGGCCGTCCCGATCCCAGAGATAGGGGCCGTCCGCATGAGACACGATCAGGCCGATGTCGTTTTCGATGGTCACCGACATCGACGGCGACTCGAACCGGGTCAGCTCCCGCATCGCCGTGCCGGCGTCCTCGGCCGTCGTCGGGCTCACAGCCATCCTCGCTCCTTCACCAGCAGTTCCAGCCGATCCACCAACGCCTCCGCGATCGCCGCCCCTTTGTCCGCGCTCGCCGGCCGCGGGTCGCCGATCACTCCCGAGGGCACAGCCGCCCGATCGAACCGGACCGGCCGGTGTGCACGCTTCGCCACGTGCAAGTCGTCCCGGGTCAGTCCATTCTCCGGCTCGACCCCCGGCGCGACCAGTTCAGTCCGCACCCGGTCCGGGAACCAGTGCAGGAAGACCGACGTCAGGCCCTCGCCGGCGTGCGCCTCGCTGGTCGAAGCGGACCTCTCGCGGATCACGTCGCCGACCAGTTCGGCCCACTCCACCACGACGACGTCCGTGCCCTGGCATTCGGCCAGTCGCCGTGCCGCGATCATGAGCGGCTCGTGGTTTTCGTCGTGCCCGTTGAGAAGCACGACCCGGTTCCGGTACGGCACGATCCCCGCGGTCAGTTCCACGACGGTGGAGGTGAAAGTCTCCGGCGTCAGGCGGGTACTGCCCGGCCAGTCCCGAAAAGCGTGCAGCACGCCTGCCCGCACCGTGCCCAGCACCAGCGCGCCGTGCCGGCCGGCCACCAGTTCGGCGGCTCGCTCCACGACCATGGTGTCCGCGCCCAGCGGGAGGTGCGGACCGTGCTGCTCGACGCTGCCGGTGACGACCAGCCAATACGGCACTCCGGGTGCCCGGTTCTCGAACTCGGTCCAGGTCAGGTCTTCGACCCTGGTCATGCCAACCGCCCTCCGTCGATCACCATGGTGTGGCCGGTGAGATAGGTGTTGTCCGCCGAGACCAGGAACCGGATCGCCGCGCCGATTTCCGCCGGCTCCGCCAGCCTGCCGAGCGGGATGCCCCCGGTGTATCCGGCCACTGTCTCCGGGTCGTCGACCCAGCCCGGACTGCGGAACTTGCCTGGTGCGACGGCGGACACCAGCACTCCCCGGTCGCCGTACTCGGCAGCGAACGACCGGGTCAGCGCGTCGATTCCGGCTTTGGCCGCCGCGTAGGCGGGACTCGCCGTGGTCCGGCCGGTCAGCCCGGAAGTACTGCTGACATTGACCACCCGCCCGCCGCCGGCCGCCGCCATCGCGGGCACGACCGTCTTCATCGCGAGATAGCAGCCGAGCAGGTTGACCCGCAGGACCGCCAGAAAGTCCGCGGCAGGCATCGCGGCCCCGGCCGCGGCCCGCCCGCCGGGTCCCTTCGGAGACCAGCCGTGACAGGTGACCAGCACCGCGGGTGCGCCGTGCGCAGCCATGCCCACGTCGACGGCCGACCGCACACTGTCCTCGTCGGTCAGGTCGACCACCGCACTCGTCAGATTCTCCGCAGGCTGGTGCCCGGCCCGGTCGAGCACCAGCACATGGTGGCCGTCGGAGATGAGGCCGCGGCTTACCTC
This sequence comes from Amycolatopsis panacis, assembly GCF_003600245.1. Classification (NCBI taxonomy): domain Bacteria; kingdom Bacillati; phylum Actinomycetota; class Actinomycetes; order Pseudonocardiales; family Pseudonocardiaceae; genus Amycolatopsis; species Amycolatopsis panacis. The sequence goes on along the minus strand of NZ_QZFV01000127.1, from coordinate 17,711 downwards.
GCTGCCGAGACACCCGGCACCTCCGGTGACAATCGCCAGCGTCACAGCACCTCCACCGGAACATAGGTGGCCAGATCCTCGACCAGAGCCGGATACGACGTCGCGGCAGCGTCCATCCCGTCGAGCACCAACTCTCCACCGGCGAGCACTGCCAGCACGCAGCCGGCGAACACCAGCCGATGGTCCCTTGGCAACAAAAGCTCCGTCGGCGGCTTCGGCTCCGACGGAGAGGCGATCAGTCCTTCGGAGGTGGCGGACGCTTCGATGCCGAACTGCGTCAGCAGCTCCACCGTGGCGGTGATCCGGTCGATGTCCTTGTCGCGCAGCTCGGCAGCGTCCTCGATGACCAGCGGCTGGTCTGCCCGGCAGCACAGCGCGGCCAGGAGCGGCAACTCGTCGATACCGGCCTGAATGAGTTCCTTGCCGCCGACAGTGCCGCCAGCGAGACGCAGCGGGCCGCGCACCTCGATCGTGCCGACCGGCTCCGGGGACCCGGCGCCCGCACGCTCCTGCCACGTGATGTCCGCACCGAGCGACCGCAGAGCACGGAAGAAGCCGAGCCGGGTCGGATTCAGGCAGACATCGTCGAGCAGCAAGGACGACGACGCTCGCGGCGAGGCCAGGTGCAGTGCGGCCAGCACCGCCGCCGCGGACGGATCACCAGGCACGGTCAGCTCGAAGGCGCGCGGAGTCCCGGGCGTCAGGACCACCTGGTTCTGCGCGGCCCGCACGTCCACGCCCGTCCAGCGCAGCATCCGCTCCGTGTGATCGCGGGCCGCCGTCCGTCGCCGGATGACCACCTCGCCGTCCGCCGCGAGGCCGGCGAACAACATCGCGGATACCGGCTGGGCCGAGTCGATCTCGACCTCCACGGTGCCGCCGCGCAGCTGCCTGCCCGCCACGCGCACCGGTAACCGTTCCTCCCGCCCGAGGCAGGTCAGGTCGGCACCCAGCTGTCGCAGCGGTTCCATCAGCCAGTCCATCGGCCGGTTGCGCAGCAGGTCGTTGCCGTCGACAACGCAGTCTGCCCGGCTGCCGGCCAAGACCGCGATGAGCAATCTCGCCGTAGTCGCGCTGTTGCCGGCATCCACTGCCTCGCCACGGAAATCGAACCCGCCGGGGCCTACGCCGTCGATGGTCACGCTCGTTCCCTCGACCCGGACAGAGACGCCGAGCCGGTCGAGCGCTCGCAGGTTCGATGCGGTGTCCCGGCAGCCGGCGAGCTTCCTGATCTGCGACTGCCCGTCCGCGATCGCCGCGAGCAGGGTCGCGCGCTGGCTGATCGCCTTGTCCGCGTGGGGTTTCGCGCGAACCGGCCCGTTGCCGGGATGCGGCCGGCCCAGCCGGATCCGGGCAGGCACCGCCCGATACTCAGTCGCCACGGGCACCTGCCGGGCTCATCCGCTCGATCACGTCCTCGTCGCTCAGCGGCTGGACGGTTTCCTCTCCCGGCATCGCCGGATGTGGCACCCGCTCCGGATACTTGCGCTGATAGCCCAGGTACCGGTGGCGTTTGCGTTGCAGCCCCAGGCTTTCGCCGGGTTCGAAGGTGCTGTCCGCGACCTCCAGTTCGTCGCGCTCGACCGCCCGCGCCACGAGTTCGTCACCGGTACCGGTCCTGGTCATCACCAACGAGGTCTTCGGGACCTCGGTGTCGTTTCGGCTGGTGCGGAAAATGTTCGGGTCTCCGTCGGCCACGGAGATGTCGGCCAGCCCGCTCCACCAGTCCGGACAGGCGAGACAACGGAACGTCTTGAACTTCTTGAACGTCGTGACCAGCTCGTGGAACGGCAGGCTGTGCTCGGTGCCGGAGCCGTCGCGCGCGGTGAAGGTGCCGGGGTACCTGCCGGACCGGTATTTCAGGTCGGCGACCTCGGCCAGCGGCAGCCGAAGCCGATCCTCGACGAGGTGTTCGGTGCCGGCCAGCCGGGTGTTGGACGAGCAGGCGATCTCGATGGTCAGGGCCACCTTCGACAGCACCGGCGGCGGCTCCGGCAGGTTCGCCATCTTGTTGAGCGCCTGGATCTGGCAGGCCAGGCCCACCACCGCGATCCGCTGGTACGCCGTATCCCGCAACAACTGCAGGGTGGGCGCGATCGAGTAACTCGCCTGTGCCGACGCCGTCACCGCGGCCTCGGTATCCACCAGGTGCGCCGCCGGGATCCACGGGCGGTCGTCGTCCCTGCCGACGACCAGCGCGGCATCGATCATCCCGGTTCGCAGCGCGGTGATCAGCAGCGTGGTCACGGCGCCGCCCGCCGATGCGGCGCCCAGTACCTCCGAGCTGAGAGCATGGGCCTGGAAGGTCTGGCGGCTGATCCCGACCCAGCGCTCGTGCTCGGCCCTGGTCCGGCCGAACAGCCGCAGTTCCGAATCGGCCGTGCCGGTGTCCTTACCGGGGCAGCTGTCCACGCAGAGCGTGCAGCTGCCACAGGAGACGTCGCCGGCGGCGACCTCGGGGCGCAGTGCCGCGACCGGGCGGTCGACGGAGATCCGCAGCAAATCCTGAGGGCACACCGCGGCACAGGCACCGCATGAGGTGCAGAGATCCTGTTCGAGAACCTGTGCCGCCAGTTCGGCGTAGCTCATAGCCCTGCCGCCCGGACCATGGTGAACGACTTCACCAGCTGGTCGAGGTGCGACAGGTCGTGCCCGGCGAGCACAGCCGCGAGCACACGGACGGTCTCCGCACCGCGATAGGACAGCACACCCTTGCGGTCGAAGTCCTCTTCGCTGAGGCCCCGCAACACTCGGACGGTGTTCGCACGCTGGACGGCGAACCGGTGCACTGCCTCGGGAACGCTTTCCACGTCGAAGAACCTGGTCCAGGGATCCGAATCGTATCCGTAGATCTCCGGCGTCTCCTCGGTCAGAATGGCCCGCAGCCGCACCGCGTTCACCGCCTCGTTGTCCGCGAGGTGGTGAACGATCTGCCGCGGGCTCCACTCGCCCGGCTCCGGCTGTCGATCGGTGCGGGTCGGGGCGTACTCGGCCAGCAGCGCTTCGACCCGGCGCGGCCCTTCGGCCAGTGCGGTGAGCACTTCTTGGCCGCTGGTCAGCACTCGGTAGGAATACAGTTGCCCCGGCGTCCCGCGCTCCTCGCGGGCGGCCTCCTCGGCCCATGCCCGTGCCTTTTCGTCGGTGGGATCACGGACAAGCGTGTCCAGTGCTTCGGCCCAGCCGAGTTCGATCTGCATGGCTACGTTCTCCCCTCGATTCAGTCCGGATTCCCCACCGGACTCGTGAGCAGCCGGGTCCGGCGTACCGACCAACCGACCGCGAAGGCCACCGTGAAACCAGTAAGAACCGTCGCGAACACCACGGACGCGGCACCGACTCCGCTCTCGGCCAGCAGACGGCCGAACACCGGCAGCGCGACGAGTGCGAACAGCGAAACCGCGGCCTCCTGAGAAATCGCCAGCCTGCCGACCAGCCGCGCCGCGGTGCGGTACTGCAACAACGAGTCGAGCGCGGTCGCCGACAGCACCGATCCGCAGCCCAAACCCAGGAAAGCCACCACCGCGGCCGGCACGGACTGGTTCAGCCCGAGCAGCAGCAGTCCGGCCGCCATCAGCGGCGGCGCGGCCCAGATCAGCGACGGCAGCCGCTCGACGGCGAACTTCCGCGTGATCATCACCGCCCCGAACGAACCGGCCGCGGCACTGCCGTCGAGGGCGATGATGCCCAGCGCGCCGCCACCGAGCTCCGCGTTCACCGGAGCGACCAGCACCGCGGCCAGCGCCACGGCCAGCGGCCCGGCGCAGCCGAGCAGCAGGTGGACGGCTACCGCCGGGGTGCGGCGAAAGGCCGCGCCCAGCTCTCGCCACCGGCCGGACATCCGGTCGGCCGTGGCTGGCGGCGCCTGGGCCGGAAGGTGCCGAAGCTCGGCGAGGATCGCGGTGCCCGCCAGCAGGCACACCGCGACGCCCAGCAGCATCACCGGCTGCGGAGCGACGGCGTTGAGCAGCGACACCCACAGCAGCCCGGTCACCTGGGCGACCTGCAGCAGACCGAATCGAAGGCCGTTCACCCTGGCCAGCTCAACCGGCTCGCACACCCGGACCACCAGCGCGAAACTGGCTGCGCGGTACAGCGGCCGGATGATCGCCGACACCAGGAACACGCTGACCAATACGGTGGTGCCGGCCGACGCGAGCAGCAGCGCGCCGCACCCGAGAACCGCACCGCCGCGCACCACGTTGGCGATGATCGCCACCTTCAGCGCGTCCCGCCTGTCGAGCACGCTCACGCCGATCACCTGCCCGATCAATCCGAGACCGAACTCCATTCCGACGAGCACCCCGAACATTTCCGCCGAACCGGTTCTCGCGAACAGAATCAGCCCGACCGCGAGCGTGAATCCACCCACGCCGACATTGGTGACAAAATAACCGAAGAGGTATCTGCGGATCGCGGATGAACGGTGCACACTTCTGCCGCGAGCCCGAATGGATGTCATTTCGGCCGCTCTCCTGCCGATTTACGCTGCGGGGCGAACCCTGACCGTGATGGCCGCGAATGCCTTGTCGAGCAGCTGGAGCGCCGCTGCCGGATCGGCTGCCCGCACCCGCACATGCCCCAGCCGTGAATACGAGCTCTCCAGCCCGTTCAGCGCAGCACCGGCTTCCGCCGACTGCGCGTGTGCGCGCACCCCTGGCAACGCCGCGACGCCGTCCCAGCCGTCGATGCCCTCCAGAACACCCTCCGCGGGCGGCACGAGATAGCGGATCGCCGCGGCTGCGGTGTACTGCGGCCGATCCCGCCTCGCGATCAGCTCCGGCAGCGTGCCGATATCCTCGCCGGCGACCTGCCGGAGGAAGAAGTCGGCCATGTCCAGCCCGGTCGCATCGGCGATCAGGTGCGGAATCTCGTCGCCCGCCTGCCTCAGGTGAGTTTCCAGAAACACCGGACCGTCCGGGCCGAAGATCAGCTCACTGTGCGTGATGCCATGCTCGATGCCCAGCGCCGTCAGGCACTCGCGAACGTAGGCCACCAGGGCCGTCTCGATTTCCGCGTCGATCCGCGCCGGGACCACGTGGCCGTACTCCACTTTGGACACAGAGTCCTTGAACTCTTCGTTCACCGCGAACACGTAGTGGTGGCCGCGGTGGGAGAGGCATTCCACGCTGTACTCCGGCCCCTCCACGAATCGCTCGCCGATCGGCGAGGACGGTTCGACCCTGGGCGCGTGCTCGGTGGCCGCCCGGTGATACGCCGCGTCGAGTTGCGCGGGCTCGGTCACGACCGTGACCCCGGCGCTGGCCCTGCCGCGGCTGGGCTTGACGATCAACGGCGGGCCGGCTTCGGCGAAGAAGTCTCGCGCCTCGGCCGCCGACGTCAGGTCCCGGTACGGCAGCCGGTCCACGCCACGCTCCCGCAGCCGCCGACGCATTTCGACCTTGTTGTGCACGCGTTCCACGACCTCGGGCGAGTAGAACCCGACACCCAGGTCCGCCGCGATCGCCGCGGCTTTGTCCTGGTCGAGATCGGCCATCGCGACGATCCGATCGATCGGGAACTCCGCGTTGATGTGCCGTCCGGCGGCAATCCAGCGCTCCACCGGCGAGTCGTCGTTGAGCACCACCACTGCCTGGTTCTCGCCGGGCTTCTGCACCCAGCCGAGCGCGGCGGCCCGGCAGAGCGCGACCGTGCGCAACCCGGGAAACATCGCCCGCAGCCGCGGCTGCAGATCCGACCCGCCACCCACGGCCAGCACCTGCGAAACGGCCCGGGGAATGACCTCCGCGGACTCTCCTTCCAGCACTATCCCCACCCCTCGTTGGTGACTATTCACAGATGAGGGAAAAACGCTTACCTGCGCATTTTTACTCATCTTTCAACCCTGCTACCGACCGTAGTGAGACGGTTCACAGGCGACAATAGTCCAATCGAATGAGATCAGCGTCACAGTGCCGCGCCTGATCGGCGCCTGCCTCAGGGCCGGATTTTTCCGAGCCAGATTAATCCGATACTGATGCGAGGTTTGTCAGATAGTTGTAGCTATAGGAAGAAAGTGATAGCCCACGAAACAAGGGGATCGGCGCACTTTTGCCGGCACCCCACGCGCAGCCGAGCAGCGACGGCAGGCCGGCGAGCACAACCGCCCGGCCTCGATCAGGTTGCCCCACGTCGGCGAGCGAAGGGAAGCGTGACCGTCGGCGAATCCGTTGCCGAACCGCACGTCGTGTTCTGCGGAGCCCTCGAAACCCCATCGACGCCACTAACGGAAAGAGTTCCGCGCCCGCTCAGACAAGTCCGGCCAATGACAGCCCGGCGGTTCCACGGGTCGTGACGCGCCCGAAGCCGTACTCGCGACAATGCCGCGCCCCCGGATCGGGGGCGCGGCGAGGTTCACCGGAGTCGGTACCTATATGCATCGACAGCATGCATAGCCAGCACTGTACGGACGCCCAGCGCAAAGGCGTCCGTACAGCGGTCCGCCGGCCCGGCAGCCGCGGGGGAGGGAGCCGGGCAGACGGGGTCAGATGGCGGCCCGGCCGCCGTCCGCGGGGAGGACTGCGCCGGTCATGAACCCGGCCCGGTCGCCGGCCGCGAAGGCGACCACTTCGGCGACCTCGGACGGGTCGGCCGCCCGCGCCATCGGCACGGTGCCGCCGTAGCCGCCGACGTCCGGACCGAGCGCGGCGACCGCCTTCGACGTGCGCATCGGTCCGGGCGACACGGCGTTGACGCGGACGTTCGCCGAGCCGAATTCCGCTGCCCACGCCCGGGTCAGGGATTCCAGCGCGGCCTTGGTCGCCCCGTAGCCCCATCTCGGGCATGCCGATTCCGGCGGCCGTCGACGAGATGTTGACGATGCTGCCACCTCCGCGCTCGGCCATCGCCGGCGCCAGGACGGTGGTGAGCACGAACGGCGCACGCACGTTGACGGCGAATGCGTGCTCGTAGTCGTCGAGGTCCTGTGAGGCGCCGAGCAGGATTGCCGCGTTGTTGACGAGGATGTCCACCGGCCCGGCATCGTCGGCGAGCTTGCGCACATTCTCCAGGGTGTCGGCAAAGTTGGTCGGGGACCCGGCAGTGGGCGATGCGGAGGTGTGTGTGCGACCACCTCGTGGCGTGCGCCGGACCGGTTTCGGGTCCGTGAAGGGACCCTTCACGGACCTCTACACCGACTTTGCCGGAACCCTGCGCACATTCTCCTTGTCGTGCAAATCGGCTTGCAGGAAACGGGCGTTGCCACCGAGATCGTCGAGGACCGGCGCCGCACGCTCCGGATCCCGGCCGGTGATCGTGACCTCGGCGCCGCCCTCGGCGAAGATTTTCGCGATGGCGTGCCCGAAGTCCGCCGAATGCTCCCGAACCGGTGACCAGAGCCCCGAGGGTCACGCCGCCGCGGCGGCGTTCCTGATCCAGCTGCGGAATTCGATGGCCAGATGCTCGCAGTGCCCCTCGATCAGGGAGTCCGGGGAGGTGGCCGGATAAATGACGCGGACCACGACGGCCGCGCCGGTTTCGGTGTCCCGCGCCTGGTGCACGCAGTACGCGAAGGCGGTGCCGTCGTCGAGAGTCAGCTCGGCCTGCGCGAGCGTCTGCGGGTAGGCAGGGTCGAGGTATTCCGCGATCACCGGGGGAAGTTCGGGGACCATCGCCACCTTGAACCGGGTGAGGTGCCCGCCGATCGTCTCCACCATGCCACCCGGGTACGTGGGCGGCTCGACGTAGTGCTCGGGGTGCGCGTTCACGAGAAGGGCTTTGTCCCCGAATTCTCCGGCGCCCGCTTGCCCGCGGAACCAATTGGTGAGCTGCGTGCCAGTGAGCCCGCGCACCGCGAATTCGGTCCGTGATTCCCGCCACGCACCGCCGGCCGTCTCCACGAGTTCCTTGTGAAAACGGTCACCCGCGTCGATCTGCTCCTTGAGCAGATCCATCATGACCTGATCTCCGGCCACATTCTTCAGGTTCTTCAGTGCCCTTCGAGCGGCCTTCAATTCCCACTGGTCCACCGTGGACTCGTCGAAATCCTGCCCTTTCGTGTGCACGGTGACGGTGACCGAAGTGGACGACTGAACATCAGCGGTGGTGCTCATGACGTTTCTCCTGTTCACGGTGGAGCAGAAAGAAGGGTCGATTGCCCTCGTCTCCCAGTGTAAGATGCAGTCATGGATCTTGCAAGCGAGCCACCCGTTCGTGGCCGGCGCAGGCACGGCGCGGAACTCGAGGGTGCGTTGCTGGACGCAGCGTGGGGCGAACTGGTGGAACGCGGGTATTCCGGCCTGACCTTCGAGTCGGTCGCCCAGCGAGCGGGCACCAGCCGTCCGGTCGTCAATCGCCGCTGGGCGACGAAAGGTGCGCTGGTTCAGGACGCGATCCTCCGCGCGAGTGATCGTGCGGTCCTGACCGACCCGGCCACCGGGTCACTGCGGGAGGACACCATCGACCTCCTGGAGCAGCTCAACGTGTGGTTCGCGGGCTTCGCGGCGATCATGACCGCGCAGCTGGCGGCGTATTTCGACGAACTCGGCACCAGTCCCGCCGACCTGCGCGAGATGCTGACCGGGTCCCGGCAGTCGGTGATCGAAACCGTGTTGCAGCGCGCGATCGACCGAGGCGAGATCGACCGCGCGAAGCTGACCCCGCGGATCGCCGGCCTGCCCTACGACCTGCTCCGGCACGAGGCGATCATGAATCTGCGGCCGATGTCGTCCGAGTCGATCCGGGAAGTCGTCGACACGATCTTCATGCCGCTGGTCCGCTGAGGAAGCGTCCACTGTGGATGGACGGTTCGGCGGTCGCGAGGTCGCCGGCACCGCCGAACCCGCAGCCCCTACTGCGCGGTCCACCCTCCGTCGACGACCAGACTGTGGCCGGTCACATAGGAAGCCGCGTCGGAGACCAGGTACAGCACGGCCGACGAAACGTCTCCCACCCCCGCGATCCGGCCGAGCGGAGTGCGGTCGGTCAGGAACTTCTCCCCCGCCGGATCGGCCAGTGGCCCGGCTTCGCTCAGCGGAGTGCGGACGGTGCCCGGGGCGACGGCGTTCACGCGGACTCCGTGCGGCGCTTCCTCGACCGCGAGGCAGCGGGTCAAGTTCTCCACTGCGCCCTTGACCGTGCCGTACGCCGTGCTTTGGGGGCAGGCGACGATGCCCGCGACCGAGCTGAGGAACACAACGCTGCCGCCGCCGCGCACATGCGGAAGTGCCGCCTGCGTCAGCACATACGGCGCGCGCAGGTTGACCAGCCACATCCGGTCGAGCGCGTCGAGGCTCCGATCGAACGGCGCGGCTTCGCCGAGCCCTGCGGCGTGGACGAGGATGTCCACGGTGCCGAAGGCCGCCACGCATTCGTCGACGATCCGCTCCGGTGCACCCGCCTCGCGCAGGTCCGCGGTAAGACCGACCGCCGCGTCGCCGATCTCGCCGGTCACCTTGCCGAGCCGGTCCTGGTCACGGCCCACTGCGGCGACCCTCGCCCCGGACGCGGCGAGCTGCCGGGCGATGGCCGCGCCGAGTCCGGAGCTTGCTCCGGTCACCAACGCGACCCGTCCGTCAAGGCGCAGTTCCATGGTTTTTCCTCCCCTGTCCGTCATTCACTTCGCGAGGCGCGCAGTGCCGAGGGCACCGCACCTCGCCACCAGTCGGGTTCGGCGGTGCCTTCGGTCACCTCGCCGTCGCAGCGCACGTAATAGCGCTCATCACGGCCGGGCTCGGCCAGCTCACCGGCCAGCACGCGTTCGAGCCAGTCGGCGCCGAACCGCATCATTTCCGCGGCCACGCCGCCGAGGGGATGGAACTCGTTCTCATACACCCGGATCTCCTTCGGCGCGGTGATCCGCTCGTAGGAGGCGATGATCTCCTCGAGACTGCTGAGCTCGTCGAACTCACCGATCCCGATCAGCACCGGGCACGCGATGTCCCGGACCAGATCGCCCAGCGGCAACCGCGGCACCAGCTCCCGGTCGAAAGCCTCCTCGTCGGTGTAGCCGGACATCTGCAGGTAGTTGCGCTTGAAGCTGGGCTGGGCCCGCTCGAAGATCGTGGCGAACTCGCCGGTGACGCCTTCGAAGCTGGCGAGGGCGGCCAGCCGGCGGTCGACCGCGGCGAGCCGGTGTCCCCAGTAGCCGCCCATGCTGACCCCGAACATGCCGATCCGGTCCGCGTCCACCTCCGGAAGGCCGGTCAGGTAGTCGATCCAGCGCGCCAGTGCCCGTTCGGAGTTGGTCACCCCGACCGTGACCCCGCTCTCGCGCGTCTCCCCTTGGCCCGGCCCGTCGATCGACAACGCCACCATCCCGCGCGAGGTGTAATACCGTTCGGCCGGGGACAGGAAGTGCTCTTTGAGCATGTCCATGCCCGGCCCGAGGATCACCGCCGGGGCCGCGCGGACCTCCCCTGCCGGCAGATGCAGCAGCCCGTAAAGATGACCGCCCTCGAAGTCCAGCGCTACCCGCCGAACCCGTCCGCCACGGAGTTCCCCGATGTGGTCCACGCAGCGGTTGAGGTGCTCGCGGAACACGGCCCGGCGGGCATCCCCGACCGGGAGGGGGCCCAGCGCACCGCACCACAGCGTGGCGGCCCGCTGGGAGAGATCGGCCGCCGTCGCCAGGAAACCCGTCCGGCGGTAATGGGCGGCGCGCGTCTCGACCTGCTGCGCGACACCGGCCCACGCCTTCGGCATCATGGCGCCGGCCTTGACCTGGCTGAACACCCGCTCGAAGTCCGAGTGGTCGACCCCGATCATTTCGAGGCTGCCCCGCGCCTGCGGGTGCAGCGCGTCGAACCCGCCCTGGGCGATCGCCGCATCGAGGGCCCAGCTCTGCCCGATGGCTCGAGAAGTCATCTTCCCCTCCACATATATAAGGTCTTAATTACTAAGACCTTCTTAGTTAAGACCTATGCTAAAGTCCTGTCAAGCGGAGGGAGAGTGCATGCCGGAAAGCACCGAAGCCGAGACCCGGGACCGCCTCGCACGGGCGGCTTACACGCTCAGCGCGGCCGACGCACGGCTGCGCGGCCGGGTGAGCCGGGATCAGGACGCGCTGTCCTTCCCGCACGCCCGCGCCCTGCGCGCGCTCGCCGAGGAAGGCCCGCTCTCGATCAGCCGGCTCGCCGGGCATACCGAAACCACCGGCGCAGCCGTGACCCAGCTGGTGAACGGCCTGGTCAAATCGGGAGACGTCACCCGCGAGCGCGTCGAGGACGACCGCCGGACAGTGCTCGTCCGGATCACCGCATCCGGGCTGCGCAGACACGAGGAACGCGAACGGAAACTGGCGGCGGCCTTCGACGAAACGCTGGAGCACTTCCGGCCCGCCCAGCTCACCGCGGCGATCGATGTCATGGACGCGATCGCCACCTTCTACGACAAGCTGTGACCTGCTGCGGCACGGGAGGCCTACCGGGCGGCTCCGGGCTGGACCAGCCGGCCGTCATGCTTCGAAGGACCAACGTCCCGGCGCCATTCGATCGCAGCGGTCACCCGCAGGCTCCGCGCCAAGTCTGATATGGACAGTGGCGGTCGGGTTCTCGGTGCGGAGAAGCGAACCGGGGACGGCCGTTCCGCAAGTACTCCGCGGGCTCGAGCGGGGCCGAAAGTCACCACCCGCGCCGTCACCATCCCCGCGCCCGCCGGGGACCTCCGGCCCTATCCGCGCACCACGCACTGCCGCACGATCGGAAGCCGAGGAAAAGGGGCACTTCATGAACTCCCCCGGTCGCTTCATCATCGTCGGTGTCGACGGTTCGCCACACAGCGACGCGGCGCTGCGGTGGGCCCTCGGCGTCGCCGCGCGGCCCGGGGATCGGGTGCACGCCGTAGTGGTCCGGCCGGCCGAGGGGTTGCTGCGGGGGACATCGTTCGCGCTCCACGGCTCAAATGCGGCGCCGCGCGACCACATTTCGAGCATCCGGCGGGAATACCCGGACGCGCCGGAAGTCACCGTCACCACACCACGAGGAGACCCGGCCACCGAACTGGTCACCGAATCCACCGAGGCAGATCTCCTCGTGGTCGGCGCACACGGCACCGGCCTGGCGCGGAAACCGTTGCTGGGCAGCGTTTCGCGGGAGTGCGTACGGTACTCACGCTGTCCGGTGGTGGTCATCACTCCGGAAGCGGCGCGGCACCCGATGAGTTTCGTCGGACTGCGCGGGCATGCCGCCGGTGATGGTGGCTGCTCCGCATCAACGCCAGCGGATCACTGCAAGGGCGCCGCCCACTCCAGCTGAACACCCTTGCCGGGCCGCGATTCGAGGGTGAAGGTCCCGCCTGCCGCCTCCGCGCGCTCGCGCAGATTTCCCAGCCCGCTGGGGGAAACCTCGCCCGGCAACCCGGAACCGTCGTCCGAGACCGATATTCGCACCACACCGTCGCGTACGGATACCGAGACCGTCACCGTTGCCGCGCCGGCGTGCCGAACCGCATTGCTGACCGCTTCGCGCACGACCGCTTCCACATGCTCGGCCAGCTGCGCCGGCACCGCGTCGAGCGTGCCCGACATGCTCACCGTCGGGTGCAGTGGCGCGTCGTCGGTGAGCTCCGCGATCGCGTCGTGCAGCCGGTGACGCAGGCGGGTTCCCCCGGCCGCCCCGCCGTGCAGGTCGAAGATGGCCGTGCGGATCTCGTGCACGATCTCGTGCATCTGGTCGATGCTGTCCTGCAACCGCCGCTGCAGTTCCGGCGACTTCGCCCGGCGCTGGGTGCTCTGCATCGCCAGGCCGACCGCGAAGAGTCGCTGGATGACGTGATCGTGCAGGTCACGGGCGATGCGGTCGCGATCGGAGAGTACGTCCCGTTCCCTGGCCGCCTGTTGCTGCGCCGCCAGCTGCAGGGCCAGCGCGGCTTGGTCGGCGAACGACGCCAGCACCGGCAGCTGGGTCGTCTCGAACGGCGCGGCGCCCAGCTCCCGTACCGCGATCAGGACGCCGGAGGTGTAGTCGCCGGCGCGCAAGGGAACCACCAGCGCGGGGCCGTACCGGTGATCCGCGGCAAGTATGAGCTCGGCCAGGCGGCGCGGAGTGCGGTCCCGGTAGACCGAGCCCACGACCGTCCCGGCGACCCCGATCCGCGTCCTGGCAACGTCTTCCGCCCCGGCTCCCGCGCACACCGCCACGGTCAGCTCCTCGGCATCGCCTTCCCACTCCTCGTCGGTGTCGAGGCGGCCCGATCCGGGCAAGGCGAGCATCGTGACGTCCGAGCCGGTCAGTTCCAGCGCCCGGCCGGCGATCAGCTCCAGCGCGTCGACCGGGTCCGTCCCGCCCAGCAGCTCCGTGGTCACCTCGCTCGTCGCGCCGAGCCAGCGCTGCCGCAACCGGGCCTGCTCGTACAGGTGCGCGTTCTCGAGGGCGATCCCGGCGGCGGCGGCCAGTGCCTGCACGATGACCTCGTCGTCGTCGGTGAAGGCCTCGCCGTTCTTCTTCTCGGTGAGATAGAGGTTGCCGAACACCTCGTCGCGGACCCGTACCGGCACGCCGAGGAACGAGTGCATCGGCGGGTGATTCGGGGGAAAGCCGGCCGACGCCGGATGAGCCGAAAGCTCCTCCAGCCGCAGTGGCTTCGCATCATCGATCACCAGCCCGAGCAGTCCGTGTCCCTCGGGCAGGGGCCCGATCCGGGCGCGCGTCTCGGCATCGATACCCCGGTACACGAACTGCGCCAGCGCCCCGTCGTCCCCCAGCACGCCCAGCGCGCCGTAACGAGCTTCGCCGAGCTCCACGGCGGCCCGCACGATCCGATGGAGCGTGGTGTCCAGTTCGAGGCCGGACGCGACCGCGAGCACCGCGTCGAGCAGGCCGTCCATCTTGTCGCGGGTGCCGATCAGGATCTCGACCCGCTCCTGCAGATCACGCAGGGTCTCCCGCAGGCGCAGCTGTGACAGGGTTCCGGACAGCCTGCGGCCGCCCTCGCCACCTTCCGACATCACGCCGCCCTTCCGGTGCTCGATGCCGTTCCGGACAAATGACCTTCGCCTCTGTGCATCCCATTCCGGGAGGTACACCCTTGCGGGAACGGCTACGCACGACGTCCAGTGTGCCGCCTCTCGCGGCCAGAGGAGAACGATGACTCTCCACGCGGCTCCGACGGGCCAGCTCAGCGCCGACCAAGTCGTCTCGGTGCTGCGCTCGGCCACTCTGGCGCCCTCCACGCACAACACGCAGCCCTGGCTGTTCAGCAGCAGCCCGGGCGGCATCGAACTCCACGCCGACGCCGCCCGGACGTTGCCGGTCGCCGACCCCGACCGGCGCGAGCTTCTGCTGTCGTGCGGCGCCGCGCTGTTCAATCTGCGCACCGCGATCCACGCGATCGGGGTACACCCGGCCACCACGCTCCTCCCCCGCCGCGACGACTCCGACCTGCTCGCCGCCGTCTGCCCCCGCGCGAGCACGGTCATCGACCGCCGGCTCGCCGTCCTCGCCAAGGCCATCCCCCGCCGGCACACCAACCGCACGCCGTTCACCGCGAAGCCGGTTCCGCCCGAGATCGTCGGACGGCTGCGGCACGCCGTCGAAGTGGAACACGCCTGGCTGCCCCTGCTCGACCGGCAGCAGCTTGCCGGCCTCCGGGAGCTGGTGTCCGAAAGCCACCGCATTCAGGTGAACGACCCGGCGTTCGTCGCCGAGTGGCGGCGCTGGACCGGACGCGCCCGGGACAGCCGGGACGGCGTGCCGCTCGGTGCCGGAGGTACCACGGCCGCCGACGACACCTGGGTGCTGCGCGATTTCGGCATCGGCAGCAGCGGCCGTGCGACGGCCACCGCACCTCTGGTGGTGGTGATCGGCACCTTCGACGACCTGCCGGTCGACCGGCTCCGCGCCGGCCAAGCCATGCAACGAGCGCTCCTGACCGCGACCGCCGAAGGAATCGACGCGTCGTTCATCTCCCAGCCGATCGAGGTTCCCGCGACGCGCCTCCGGCTGAGGGAGCTGCTCGGAGAAGCTCTGTGGCCCCAGATCATCCTGCGCCTCGGCTACGGCACGCCGGGCTCCTGGACGCCCCGCCGGAGTGTGCAGGACGTCCTGCTCGGACCGTCGATGGTCAGCGCCTGACCGGCGGCTATCGCTGCCGTCCGCGCAGCTGCGTGACGAGCACCGCCGCCTGTGTGCGCCGTTCCATGCCGAGCTTCGTCAGCAACCGGGAAACGTAGTTCTTCACGGTCTTCTCCGCGAGGAACATCCGCTCGGAGATCTGCCGGTTGGTGAGGCCCTCCCCGATCAGCTCCAGCAGCGTGCGCTCCTGATCGGACAACTGGGCGAGCGGCCCGCGCTTCTTTTCCGCGCTGTCGCGCAGCTTCGCCATGAGCGCGGCCGCGGCGTGCGCGTCGAGCAGCGACTTCCCCGCCCCGACGTCCAGCACCGCCGAAACCAGGTCGAGTCCCTTGATGTCCTTGATGACATAACCGCTGGCCCCCGCCAGCACAGCGTCGAGCATGGCCTGTTCGTCGGTGTAGGACGTGAGCATCAGGCACTTCACGCCGGGCAGCCGGGAACGCAGCTCACGGGCCAGCTCGATGCCGTTGCCGTCGGGCAGCCGCACGTCGAGCACGGCCACGTCGGGCCGCAGGGCCGGAATCCGGGCCAGCGCCTGCGAAACGGTGCCCGCCTGGCCCACCACCGTCAGCTCGTCCGTCTCCTCCAGCAGGTCGGCAACCCCGCGCCGGACCACCTCATGATCATCGACCAGGAAAACCCGCACCATCCGTCCCTCACCCACCTTGGATACAGCACTCCGGATACAGCACCACGCCGTGCAGCCAGGAAACGAGCGTACGTCCGGATGGCCCGGCCCGGCCATGACCGAAGTCCTCACCCCGGTGGAGAAAGTCCCCCTTCCACCGGAACAGCCCAGGTCAGCCCGCCATCCCCGGCAACGGTGAACGTGCCGCCGCGGCGCCTTGCCTGCTCCGCGAGCCCAGCCAGGTCGGCGCCCGCCGATCCGGCAAGATCGCCGCCGCCCTTGTACCGGACAACCGCGGTCACCAGATCCGCCGACGCTCGGACCTCCACCGCCACCTCCTTGGCCGCGGCATGGAGTGCGACCAGGCGCAGGGCTTCCGTGAGGAACGGGATCACCGCCTCGCACGGGATCGCGTCGAATTTTCCGGTCAGCTCCGAGGACACCGCGAACCCGAGCCGGGCCGCCGCCTCGGACAGCACCCGCAGGACTTGGTCGCGCACCGGTTCCGGGTCCGCCGGTGCGGCGTCGTCCAGCTGGAACACTGTGTCCTGCACATGGCCGATGATGTCGTCCAGATCTGCGATCGTGCCCTTCAGCCGGGCGGCCACCGCCGGGGACCGCGCGAGCCCGGCGGTGGTCTGCAGGGACAGGCCCATCGCATACAGGCGCCGCAGGATCTCGTTGTGCAGCTCCGCCGCGATCCGGTCGCGTTCGTCGTGCAGTGCCTCGGCTTCTCGTTCGGCCCGGGCGGCCGCCAGCTCCATGGCCACCGAGGCCTGGTCGGCGAACCAGACCGCGATCTCCAGATCGTCACCGGTGAAGGCCGGGCGGCCGGCCAGCCGCGCGACCGTCAGGACCCGGGCCACCTGCCCGCCACCGGTGAACGGCACCAGCAGCACCGCCTCGACGTTCAGCTCGACGGCGGAGGGCACGCCCAGCCGGGATCGCTCGTCCGGCAAGGAACCCATCCTCGGCTCGCCGCTCGCGAGCACGGTGCCCGCCACGGTGGAGTCCGCCGGCAAGACGATCCCCCGGAGCTGATCGGCACCGGCACCGATCGCGCGCTCAACGCGTACCGTTCCCGTGTCCTCGCCGGGACAGACCACGCTGACCAGGTCCGCCGCCGCCAAATCCCGCACGTACTCCACGACTCGCGCCAAGGGGTCCCCGGCATCCGGCGACAACAACTCGCGAGTGACCGCCGCGGACGCGCGCAGCCACTCCTGCTGGTTCCGGGCTGTCTCGTACAGCCGGGCGTTCTCGATCGCGCTACCCGCCGCGGCCGCCAGCGCGAGCGCCAGCTGCTCGTCTTCCTCGGTGAAGGGTCCACGATCCCCGCAAGCGAAGTACAAGTTGCCGAAGACCGCGCCCCGCGCACGGACCGGCACCCCCAGGAAACCGGTCATCGGCGGGTGCCCCTCGGGGAACCCGGCCGAACGGGGATCGTCCTGCAACCGGGTCAGCCGGATCGGCCGCGGGTCCTCGATCACCGCCCCGAGCAGGCCTTTTCCCTCCGGGAGCCGGCCGATCCGGGCTACCGTCTCCGCATCCATCCCGGTGTGCACGAACTCCGTCAGCCGCCCGTCCGGCCCGACCACGCCCAGTGCCGCGTACTGCGCTCCCACCAGCTCGCGACCGGCCTCCACGATGCGCTTGAGCAACGCCGGCACCGCGAGACCACCGGTGATCGCCTGCGTCGCGCGCAACAGCCCCCGAAGCCTGCCCTGGGTCCCGATCACCTCTTGCGCGCGTTCGACCAGCTGTCCCAGCAGTTGGTCGAGTTCCAGCCTCGGCTGGCCGGGGAAGCTCAGCCCGGCCGGCTCCGATACGCTCCGCTGGCTCAACCCGGCTCCCGCCTGTCGGCTCGGTGTCCCAGCCACGTAGCACCGTGAACACACCAGTTTCGCCATCCGGGAGCGAGGCCGTCAAGCTGCTGTCAGCGCCGGTTCGGGGTCACTGCTTGCGCTCCGGTCGTATCACGAGCACTGGGCACCAGGCATGCTGGATCAATGCCTGGCTGGTCGAGCCGAGCAGCATCCCGGTGAACCCGCCCCGGCCCCGGCTGCCCACCACCACCA
>NZ_QZFV01000126.1:0-25736 GCF_003600245.1 Amycolatopsis panacis | reverse complement strand
GACCGCCGGACCGGTTTCGGGTCCGTGAAGGGACCCTTCACAGACTCAGAGTCCGTGAAGGGACCCTTCACAGACCTCTACACCGACTTTGCCGGAACCCTGGCCTGAGAGTCCGTGAAGGGTCCCTTCACGGACGAGCGGCAGAACAGGACCGCAGCACCCGCCGAAACAGCCGCACCCGAAAGCCGCAGAACCCGCCACCGACCACGTCCGTGACGCTCCGACGTCCTACCCGCCTGCGCTAGCCCGGACCGGCCAGCAACGCCGACCCCAGCGGCGTGATCCGGTGCACGACCGCCGGCCCACGGCGGCTGCTGCGGATCAGGCCCGCTTCGCACAGCACCGCGGCCTGCCTGCTCGCGACGCCGACCGTGGTGGCCATCCGGGCGGCCAGCACGGTCGTCGTGCAGGGTGTGCCGAGCTGACGGAGGCATTCCGCGCGGGTGCGGCCCAGCAGCGCGACCAGGTGATCGGCCGGCGCCGCCTGCTCCGGGGCCGGCTCCGTCCAGGTGACCGGATCGCCCCCGCTGCAGGCCGCGGGCAGCAGCGTCAGGCCTCGCCCGTTCAGGTGCACGGTCCGGTCCCCGGGATACTCGACCAGCAGCGCGTCGCCCTCCCAGCCGAGCACGCCCGGCGCCTTGGCGAGCGCGGCGACGGCCCCGCGGCGCCCCGCCGGCTCGGCCGCCCGGACCTGATCCGGGACCAGCAGGACCCCATACGCCGCAAGCAGTTCCCCGGCCGCCCCGCGCTCCGCGGCGGCCGGCCCGCACATCCAGCCGGGCACGCAGTCCGGGAACGCCCCGCGCCGGCCTGGGCACACCGGCGCCGCGCATCCGCCCCGGGCCACCGGCGAAGCCGTCATGTCGACATCCGGAACTTTCCCGGCCCCCGGCAGCGCCGAGTGCAGCTGCTCGATCGCGTGCTGCACCACCGCACTCCATCCCCGGCGTGCACGCTGCCCGCCGGCGTCCGGCCGGCCCACCGCCGAACGCGCCAGGAACAGGCTGAACACCAGCTCCCACATCGGGTCCGCGGCGTCGGCGAACCGGACCCGCCGCAGGTCCTCCCGGGTGAACTCCACACGCAGTGTCATCGACGTCCCTCCCCGGCCGTCTCATGAACCTCCAGGGTCGACCGAAAAGCGGGCGAGCGCAGCAAGATCGACCGCGACCACTCGATCGGGCGATTCATGATCGCCCGTCGCGACCCGGTCCCGGGGCGGAAAATCCGAGGCGGCCACGGGGCGCGCGCAGTAGGGTGCCGCCCATGGGTCATCTCGAAGCCGCGCACCTCGGCTACTGCCTGCCCGACGGCCGGACCCTGCTCGACGACGTCTCGTTCCGGGTCGGGGAGGGCTCGATCGTCGCGCTGGCCGGGCCGAACGGCGCCGGGAAGACCACGCTGCTCCGGTTGCTCTCCGGTGAGCTGCGGCCGGATGGCGGAGCGGTCACGGTGTCCGGCGGCCTGGGCGTGATGGCGCAGTTCGTCGGTTCCGTGCGAGACGGGCGCACGGTGCATGACCTGCTGGTTTCCGTTGCGCCCCACCGTATCCGGCAGGCCGCCGCGGCGATGGAGACCGCCGAAGAGGCGATCTCGACCGTCGACGGCGAAGCCGCCCAGATGAAGTACGCGCAAGCCCTGGCCGATTGGAGCGAGGCACGCGGGTACGAGTTCGAGACGCTCTGGGACGTCTGTACCACGGCCGCGCTCGGTATCCCGTACGACCGCGCCCGCGGCCGTCTCGTCCGGACGCTCAGCGGCGGCGAGCAGAAACGGCTGGTCCTTGAAGCCCTGCTGCGCGGCCCGGACGAAGTCCTGCTGCTCGACGAGCCGGACAACTACCTCGACGTGCCCGGGAAACGCTGGCTGGAAGCGCGTTTGCGGGAGACCCGCAAGACGGTCCTGTTCGTCTCGCACGACCGTGAGCTGCTCGCGCGGACCGCGGAGAAGATCGTGAGCGTGGAACCCGGCCCGGCGGGCAGCGACGCCTGGGTGCACGGCGGCGGTTTCGCCACCTACCACCAGGCGCGCCGCGAGCGGTTCGCCCGCTACGAGGAGGTCAAACGGCGCTGGGACGAGAAGCACGCCCAGCTCAAACGCCTCGTGCGGGACATGCAGCAGTACGCCGCGCGCAGCGACGAGATGGCCTCCCGGTACAAGGCCGCGAAGACCCGGCTGCGGAAGTTCGAGGAGGCCGGCCCGCCGCCGGAACCGCCGCGGCGCCAGGACATCCGCATGCGGCTGCGCGGCGGCCGGACCGGCGTGCGGGCGTTCACCTGCACCGATCTGGAGCTCACCGGGCTGATGAAACCGTTCTCGCTGGAGATCTTCTTCGGCGAACGGGTGGCGGTGCTCGGCTCGAACGGCTCCGGCAAATCGCATTTCCTCCGGCTGCTGGCCGGGGTGGAGGTGGCGCACACCGGACGGTGGCAGGCCGGGGCGCGGGTGGTGCCCGGCCATTTCGCGCAGACCCACGCCCATCCCGAGCTGTCCGGCCGTCCGCTCATCGACATCCTGTGGACCGAGCACGCGAAGGACCGCGGCGCGGCGATGGCCGCGCTCCGCCGGTACGAGCTGGAACGCCAGGGCGAGCAGCACTTCGACCAGCTCTCCGGCGGTCAGCAGGCCCGGTTCCAGATCCTGCGGCTGGAGCTGGCCGGAAGCACCGCTCTCCTGCTGGACGAGCCGACCGACAACCTGGACCTGGAATCCGCGGAAGCCTTGCAGGACAGCCTGGAGGCCTACGAGGGCACGGTCCTGGCGGTCACGCACGACCGCTGGTTCGCCCGCACCTTCGACCGTTACCTGGTCTTCGGCGCCGACGGCGTGGTCCGCGAAACCCCGGACCCGGTGTGGGGCGAGGCGCGGGTGGCCCGGGTGCGGTGAGAAGCGGTGTCCTGGGCCGGAACGGCACAGACCCCCCAGCGGTCTCTGCCGTCCGGCTCGCCCGGCCGGACCACGTCCCCCTCCGTGGACGACGGGGCCGGCCGGACCCCCAGTGCAGTCGAACCTAGAGCACCGGTGACCCGGATGGTGCCGGTCGTTCCACCCACACCGGACGGCGGTCAGAGATCGTCGACCTGGACCAGCCCGTCCTGAATGGCGCGGGCGACCAGCGCGGCCTTCGTGCGGGCGCGACGGCCGACGTTCGCGCACTTGATCCGCACCCGATCGAGGTAGGTGTTCACCGTGCGCGGGGTGATCCCCAGCTTCGCCGCGACGAGATCCTTCGACTCGCACTGGAACCACTCGACCAGCACGCTCTCCTCGCGTTCGGACAGCCGGGGACGGTCCGAACGCCGGTTCGCGCCGAACGCCCCGGCCAGCGCGGGCGCCATTCCCCTGGCCCCATTACGACACCGGCAGGGCTGTGAAGGGACCCTTCACGGACTCTGCGGCTGTGAAGGGTCCCTTCACAGCCCTTCAGCACTACCGCCACGGGAATCCCGCCGACCGCGCAACCGACCCGGCGCACCACGGCGCCCACCACCGTCCACATCAGACCAGACGGACACCCGACCGAGGCAACTCTGTCCACAAAGGATACAGCCCGCCCGGGTAAGGCCCGGATCAGCCGAGCGCGCGCACCCTCGGCAGCACGTCCTCGGCGAACTGGGCCAGGTAGCGCTCCTGGTCACCGCCCGGCCCGTGGAAGACCAGGTGGTTCAGCCCCGCGTCCAGGTACGGCTTGATCTGCGCGACCGCCTCGTCCGGGTCGGACGTCACGATCCAGCGCTTGGCGACCTGCTCCAGCGGCAGCTCGTCGGCGAGGCGTTCCATCTCCTCGGCCGAGGAGACCGTGTGCTTCTGCTCCGCGGTCAGGGAGAGCGGCGCCCAGAAGCGGGTGTTCTCCAGCGCCTGCCGGGGATCGCGGTCATAGGACATCTTGATCTCGATCATCCGGTCCACCCCGGCCGCGTCGCGCTTCGCGGCGGCGGCGCCCTCGGCCATGGCCGGCATCAGTTTCGCGGTGTAGAGGTCCATCCCCTTGCCGGAGGTGCAGATCATCCCGTCACCCGCCCGGCCGGCGTATTTGGCGACGACCGGCCCGCCCGCCGCGACGTAGACCGGCACCGGGCGCTCCGGGCGGTCGTAGATCCGCGCGTTGACCAGCTGGTAGTAGTCGCCCTGGAAGTCGACGCTCTCCTGGGTCCACAGCGCGCGCATGAGCCGGATCGACTCGCGCAGCCGCGCGAACCGCTCCTTGAACTCGGGCCATTCCCGGCCGGACACGGCGATCTCGTTGAGTGCCTCGCCGGTGCCCGCGCCGAGGACCACCCGGTCCCCGGACAGCAGCGCCATGGTGGCGAACGCCTGCGCGATCACCGCCGGGTTGTACCGGAAGGTGGGCGTGAGCACGCTGGTGCCGATCTGCACCCGGCTGGTCCGCTCGGCCACCGCGGGCATCCAGGCCAGCGCCCACGGCGCGTGCCCGCCGTCGTGCCGCCACGGCAGAAAATGGTCCGAGACCCACACCGAGTCCAGCCCCAGCTCCTCGGCCCGGACCGCGAACTCCACCAGCGCACGCGGCCCGAACTGCTCCGCCGATGCCTTGTACCCGACCTTCAGCTCCACGATCGTCCTTCCCCATCCGCACCGAGTCCACGCGGGATTTCCGTTGCCCGGTCAACCGTACTCCCCGCGGATCGCCGCCGGAAAGCTCGCCGATCAGGTCACGACCCGCCCCGGCGGCAAGCCACCGACTTGCGTGGCCCGGCGCGGAAACCCGTCGACGCACCCCCGGCGGGAACCGGTATTTCCGAACCGGCACAGGAGCACCCCGCCCGTCGAAGGCGGCGACGCACCCCGCATGGATCGACGGCCCACCCCGCGAGCCGGTCCCCGTCTCACCACGACCGTCCGCAAAGCTCGGAAAACCTGTTCCCGCACAAGGAAACCCGCTGCACCGGACCAGGAATCCGTCTTCACCGGACCGGAAACCCTCGTTGCCCGGCAATACCGGAATCTCCGGCACCGCGCCGAACCCGCCCACGGCCGTGCCCCGCGCTCACCCGGAGACCGGCGCCGTCCATATCCCGGCGATCGCGTCGATCAGCCCGTCCGCCGCGTCCTGCCAGGTGGCCCGCGGGGTCGGCGTACCCTCCGCGAGCGCGCGCTCGCGTTCGGCGGGCACGTGGATCATCAAGTGCCGGGACATCTCGCCGCGCTCCACCCGGATCGGCGCGGGCAATGCAGGCAGGCACCGGTTGAGCCCCTCGACCACCCGGATCAACACCTGCGAGGTCATCGATTCCTCGACCAGGATCTTCCGCAGCGCCGGATCGGTGGTCACCTGCGCGATGAACCGCGCGTACCAGGTGGGACTGCCCAGCTCGTCGAGGTGCGCGGTGGAGGGGCGGACCAGGCAGGCGACCCAGTCGCGGATCTCACCGGAGCCCTCGGCGCGGGCCAGCAGATCGGCCCGCAGCCGCTCCATCGGCGCCGCGTGCTTGCCGACGATCGCCCGGACCAGATCGGTCTTGGTGCCGAAGTGGTAACCGACCGCGGTGTTGTTGCCCTGCCCCGCCGCGTCGCTGATCTGCCGGTTGGAGACCGTGTGCACCCCATGCTCGGCGTACAACCGCTCGGCGGTCACGAGAATGGCCTCCCGGGTCGCACTCGCCCGAACGATCTTCCCGCTCATACCCGCCACCTCACTCTCCCGCCGCCCCGCACGGCACCTTCCCCTGCGCGGAAATCTACCGCGCCCCGTCCAGCCACCCCGCCGCCGACCACATCGGACACGCGTGCGTCCACTTCGGACACCCCACCCGGCGCCATCCGCCACGAGCCCCGTCCGCCCTCGCGCCCCCTCCCCGCTCCGACCGGGCGTCCAGGCAACCAACCCACCCGGATTAAGTCAAGCGCCTGATTCCACCCCCGGTTGACTCATGCAGCCGGATACCTGCATAGTGAACGAAGTGGACGTCGAGGATGCGGTGTTCAAGGCGCTGGCCGACCCGACGCGCCGCGCCCTGCTGGACCGGCTGCGCGAGCGCACCGGGCAGACCCTGGGCGAGCTGTGCGAACCGCTGCGGATGACCCGGCAGTCGGCGACCCAGCATCTGGGCGTGCTCGAAGCCGCCACCCTGATCAGCACCGTCCGCCGGGGCCGGGAGAAGCTGCACTACCTGAACCCCGTGCCGCTGTGGGACATCCAGGAACGCTGGATCCACCGGTTCGAACGCCCCCGGCTACGGGCCCTCGGCACGATCAAGGAACGCGCCGAACGCCCCCGCCCCGCCTACCGGTATGTCACCTATCTGGAAACCAGCCCGCAGCAGGTCTGGCACGCCCTGACCGATGCCGACCTGACCGCCCGTTTCTGGGGCCACCGCAACGTTTCCGACTGGCGGCCGGGCTCCCCGTGGCACCACCTCCCCACCGACGGCCGCCCCGGCATCACCGGCACCGTCCTGGAGTCACTCCCTCCGCGCCGCCTCGCACTGACCCTTCCCCCACCCGGCCCGCTCCCCCCGGCCGGAGCCCCAGAGATCACCTTCGAACTCAAGCCGTACCACGAGATCGTCGAACTGACCGTCACCCACACGAACCTCCCCGAACACGACCTGGCGACGGCAACGGCCGCCTGGCCCGGGGTGTGCGCGAACCTGAAGTCACTCCTGGAGACCGGACGCGCACTATCCCGCCCACCGTGGGAAATGCACTCCGGCTCACCAGCCACCGAAGCCCCGGACACGGGGGGCTCCTAACGCCCCCGGCAGGAATCCGCGCCCTTCGCGCGCCTCGATCACAGCCGCCCACCGGCCGGTCAGGCCCAGCCATATGGCTTCCCGTGCCTCGAACTCCCCACCCAGCCCACACCAGTTCCTGCCTCCGTGCCCCACGTCGACACGGGCACGCCGGCCCACCTCAACCCCCGCCGCCCTACCCACCCCACCCGGCTCACCCATCGCCGACCTCGACCTCCGCACAGCCGGGCCGGGGCCACGAGGTTTCCCCCGTGCCCCGGCCCTCGGCTTGTCAGTAGCGGTGGGAGGAAGTCCGCCGCGGGCGGATCGCGACGGCGCCGACCAGGCTGGCGATCGCGACGAACGTGCCCACCGCGACACCGATTTGCGGGCTCGCCACCAGCGCGACCCCGGCAAGCACGGTGCCGCCGACAACGAGCAGCAGGCACACCCGCAGGGTCGGCGCCCACGCCGAGAGCACCCCGGCGAGCAACTGCGACCACGATTCCCGGGTGTCCGGTTTGCGGTGCCGTCCCCGGCCACGCCGGGCCAGCACCCGGGCGCCGGCCGCGATCATCTCCTCGCGGCTGGCGATCCGCCGCTCCGGCACGGCGGGCAACCGGTCCACGACCACACTGACGCGGCGGCCGCGGTCTGGCTTCTCCAGGATCGGCGACGGTACACTCATGAGGTCCATTTCCTTGTCTTCCAGGCAGGTTCAAGGACTCCGTGGCCCCCTGTGTCCGCAGGGGGCCACGCCTTTCGTACTCCGGCGATGCCGGTAGCCACATCCTGGCCGGAACGCTGCGTTACGAAGAGGTCGTACCCGCGGTGTCGCGCCGAGCGGTATTTCACCGTCGCCCAGCGGTTCGAGTGACGCGCCCCACTACTCCCCGCAATCACTCGAACGAGGGACCCCAGGCGCCCGGATCACCGATCACCGCGTCCTGCATTCGCTCCGGCACCTGCACAATCCCGGGAATATGCACGTTCATCCGCACGTACAGCCGCTATCGCTCGCTCCGTCCCACGGGACGGCCGGACCGGAAGAATCACGAGGCGTCACCACCCGGAACGAGCGCGACTTTCCCGCCGTTCACCCATCAGAGCGAACACGCAGAGTGAAGGCCGTACCGGACACGGCCGGCCTCACCACCCGGAACTCGCACCACCGGAACGCCACGAGCCCACACCACGAACCGCGCCGGCCCCACTCGAACCACCTCAGCCCCGCACAGTCGCCACGGATCCACCACGAACGCCAGCCGTTCGACGTCACCCGGCGCGTGTCACCTCACCAGCGCCGGCTCCTCGCCCAATCACACCCGCCAGCCATGGAATGCCTTGCCGGTCCGCCGTCCCAAGAGCACCCGGTTACCACCTGGGTGGTCGGCGAAAGGAGCCTGGCCGCCAGTGCCCGGCGGTTCCTGACCGGGGAACGTGGCGTAACAAAGAACGCCATCGCGTTTCTTCGGATACCGGAAGCACGGGCGCGGCGAGTTCGGTTGAGCGGCCCGTGACCGGGGCCACGAACGGCGTCCGCCACCGCCGGTCCGTGAGACCATCGCGGTCCGACGACAGGAGGGCCATGCACGGATTCGCCGGCATCCCGACCCCCACACTCGCCGACCTGCTCGGCCGCGGCCAGGTGCTCGGGGGCGCGGTCCGCCCGTTGTGGGGGCCGGTCCCGCGGATCGCCGGACCTGCCTACCCGGTCCGCTGCCCGCCGGGCGATCACCTGATGCTGCACGCCGCCATCCACCGCGCCCCCGCCGGTTCGATCATCGTGGCCGAGTCCGGCGATCTCGAATACGCGCTGGCCGGCGGCAACGTGTGCGCGGTGGCGCAGCGCCGCGGCATCGCCGGATTCGTCCTCGACGGCGTCATCCGCGACCTCGCCGAAGTCCGCGACCTGGGCTTCCCCGTGTTCGCGCGTGGGCTGATCCCGA
The DNA here is from genome assembly GCF_003600245.1 of Amycolatopsis panacis. NCBI lineage: Bacteria > Bacillati > Actinomycetota > Actinomycetes > Pseudonocardiales > Pseudonocardiaceae > Amycolatopsis > Amycolatopsis panacis. The sequence goes on along the minus strand of NZ_QZFV01000126.1, from coordinate 17,095 downwards.
TCCCCGGCGCCAAGGCCGCCGCCACCGGATTGGGCGAACCCGTCCACTGCGCCGGGGTCACGGTATCCCCCGGCGACGTCGTCGTGGCCGACGAGGAAGGCGTGGTCGTCGTCCCCGCGGCCGGCTCGGACCAGGTGCTCGCCGACGCCCTAGCGAAGCTGGCAAAGGAAGCAGCGCAGACCCTCGACCACTGGGAAGCCGACCACCGCGCCCGGATCGATGCCGCGCTCCTGGCCGCTGGGTTCACCGGCTGACTTGGGTATCCCGGGGATGGCCGGCCTGAGTACCTCGGCACGGTCCCGCCCGGCCGGGGCCTGCATTGCCTGGCCCGGTTGGGCGAGCGCCGGTGTTCTGCAGGCTGACGGGATCGGCCCGCCTGGACCGGTCCGGTCCCGGTTCAGAGCGGGCATTCCGGTCTCCGAGTCGCAAGCCGGGCGAGGCGGAGGCAAACCGCATCAAGCCCACACCGTGCAGCAGACCGCACGCCGGTTCGAGCCACGCACCCTCGCCAAGGCTGTGACGCGATGGCTCGCCTGGACCCGTATCGCTCTCGGGCTCGGCCGTGGAACCCCTGGCCGGCCTCGGCAACGGTGCGGCCGGTATCGATCACGCGATGCGCAGCCTCGACCTGGTACTCGGCCGTGTACGACCAAGCTGAAATACCTCCCGTTCGGTCGCCTCGGGATTTACCTGCTCAACCCTTTTGCTTGGCGTAGTCGGTCATGCCTTGCCAGTCGATCACCACGCACGGCTCGTCGCCCACGACCCATCCGTCGTGTCCCGGCGGAATGACCATGAAATCGCCGGCCCCGAACGTGGCTTCCTCCCCGTCGTTCATCCTGACGGTCATGTACCCGGAAATGACATAGCCCCGGTGAGGCACCTCGCAGCTCTCGGTTCCCGCGATCGGCTTAACATGTTTGGACCACTGCCAGCCGGGCCTGAACGTTGCACGCGCCACCGCGCCTTCGTCGAGGTTGACCATCTCCAGCTGGCCTCGGTCATCCTGGAAGGGCCGCACCTCTTCCGGGCTGTCCAGGCTCATTCTGCGAATTCCCGCCATGACGACCTCCTTATCGCCTTCCCGCAAGGTTTCCGGTGGGAGTTCCCAAGGTCATCGTCAGCAGCCACAGACTGTGCAGGCTAGGGCCTGAAGTCACCACTTCACCGAACGGGCACTGCGGACCTCGATCATTCTCGGCGCCGTTCAGTCGGTCGCCGCGCGGACAGCCTCAGGTCGATCCTTGCTGCTTAGTACTTCTCGCCACCAGCGTCGACCGACCACCCGCGCAGCGGACGGCCCGGCCTGGGCGGCCCACGGCTCGGGCAACGCATCCGCACTTTTTGCAGACTTCGAAAGCGTGGACCACCAGTCGTATCCGGCGCACAGCCGGCCGCTCCGAGATGAGCCTGCGCACCTTCTACCGGCGGCCGACGGTGGCCAATTGCACGGAGAACCCCGCGCTGCCGGACATTCCTGACTCAGGGACACCTCACTCCGGTCCGGGTTCCGAGTCCGGCGGCAGGGGCTCGGGTTCGGGCAGCGGACGGTCCGGGCCGGGTGAGGGCAGGACGGGCTCGGGACCGCCGGGCGGGGCCGGAACCGGTTCGGGCGGGGCGGGTGGCGCGGTGAGGCGGGCACCGGACATCGGACTCTCCTTCCGTTCGCCGGGAGACCGGCTCCCGGCCGTCCTTTCGGGCTACCGCGGAGGTGGCGCCGCGAAACGTCCCGCAGGCCGGACCACGGTCGAGTAGGGTCGGAAGCGGGACCGCAAACGAGAGACGGAGCGAGCACGATGAGCACGGACACACCCGGCGAGCAGCCTTTCGATCCGGCGCTCGGGCAGGGCCCGGCCGTACCGGAGCCGGACTACAGCGAGGGCGGCGTGCCCTCCTACGACTACGTGCGCGACCGGATCGAGAAGCGCTACACCACCTCACTCGGCTCGCAGGACGTGGCGGGCATCGGCGGACCGGAGACGGTCGAATCACTGGACAAGAAGATCGCCGACCGGGACAAGGCGGCCAAGGACAAGCTCGCCGAGATCCGCCGTTCCCTGGGCAAGGAGTGACCACTCCGTCCACAGAGGACATTCCACAGTGGTGACCGCGCCGGGGTGATCCGGTTTCCTCCCGGCGACGGGCAACACCGCACGAGTTCTCCGCTGGGACCGCGCATCGCATCAGGACTGGCCTGTTTTCCCAGGAGACTGTGCGGCTCGCCACGGCCGCGGGTAACCGACCACAACGGCGGTGGGCGCACGCTGGGCGGACTGGTCGAGCCCACGGCAGGATCCAGGCGGTCACCCGAGGAGGGCGTGCACGGTTTGATAGGCGAAAGCGGCACCTCCGACCCCGGCTGCGAGGCTGACCACCACGTTCGCCACTGCGGCGAAGTAGGCCCGCTGCTCGGCCAGGCGGACGGTCTCGTAACCGAAGGTGCTGTACGTGGTGAGCGCGCCACAGAACCCGGTGCCGAGCAACGCGAACAGCGGCGCGGGTAGCGCGCTCCCGGCCCCGGCGAGCCCGCCGAGCACGAGACAGCCGAACAGGTTGACGGTAAACGTGCCCCACGGGAACAGCGACTGGTGCCGCGACTGCACCGCCCGATCGGTGAGATACCGCAGCGGCGCGCCGACCGTGGCGCCGAGGAAGATGAGCAGCACGGTCATCGGGCCGCCACCCCCGACACAGCTTTCCGGGTGACCGCGTGGCCGAGCAGCACCGCCAGCAGCGCCGCGACCAGCGTGCCGGCCAGATAGCCGAAGGCGAGCGGAACCGTGTCCGGGGCGAGCAGGCCACGAATCTCCACCGCATAGGTGGAGAACGTGGTGAACCCGCCGAGGATCCCGACACCGAGGAACGGCCGCACCAACCGGTGTGCCCGCCAGGTCTCGGTGACCAGCACCATCAGCACGCCGATCAGAAAACAGCCGGCGACGTTCGTCAGGAAAGTCGCCCACGGGAACCCACCGGGTGCCGTCGGGAGCGCCTCCGCCAGCCCACAACGGGCCAGCGCACCGAGCCCGCCACCGAGCGCGATCACGCCCAGCACCGGGCCGTGATGCCGGACGAGCTCGCTGCGATGGGCCGGAACACGCAGGTCGACATCGGGGTCGATCGGCTCCACCAGCGGCGGCACATCCGCGAAACGGGACTTTTCGGGCACAGCCTCATCCGATGCGGCCTGGTCGGGCACAGTCTTCTCCTACTCCACGGACGCAAGGGTCACGGTCGAGCAGGGACTGTTGGCGGCCATGACCGCGGTTTGTCCTGGATCTCCAGGAGCGGCGAGCCCCACCGCCGCGCACTTCGAGTCTACCGGATCACTTCGCGCACGGTCAGCGTCAGGGCGGACATCGTGGACCTGATCGCACCCGAGCGGTGCCCCGGTCCGTGCCCGCTGACGATGCGATCGCCTGTGGCACAACGCGTCCTGTTCCGCGGCGCCGTCGGACAAGCAGGCTCCGCAGCCGGGTGAGCTTGCCGTGCAGCGGCGCCGCTGTCCCCGGGGTGAACGGGATGCCGACGTCCGCATTGGGAAGGTAAATTGCCGGGTCCGTCCGCAGCGGCGGAAATCTTGCGCCAGCGCCGGCATCGCGCGCCGAACGCGTGCCCTTGACCGCGATCGTCAGCACCGAAAGGACAGCATTCGGGTGAGCGTGCTCCACTCGTCCCAGTGCGCGGAGATCGGACACGCTTGCCGGAGCCGCTGGTGCCCAAATGCGGTGAGTTCGGCACCGGACGAGGCCATACCAAGCGCTACGCGGACCAAGTCCATGCACAGCGGACGGCCGCGAATGAGAGCACGCTCCGCGTCCGAGAACCGGCATCAGTCGCAGATGGCCGGCCCGCCCAGTCCACGGCCCGAGGCGAGGCGAGCAGAACCACCCGGTCCCGGGGTCAGTCCGCGACGAACAGGCAGTCCGCTCCTTCGCGGGCCGCGACGTCCGGGTCGTCGAGCCAGCGGCCGCCTTCGGCGAGGTAGCGGAACCGCAACCGCGCGCCCGGGGCCACCTCGACCGCCGCGGAACGGGTGCCGTTGGAGCGCTTGCGCAGCTCGTGGCATCCGGGCTGCCAGTCGTTGAAGTCGCCGACGACGCTCACCGCGCCGGGCGGGGCGTCCGCCGGAAGGATGAACGTCACCCGCCGCACCTGCCCGCTGCCGTGGCCCCGGCTGGTCTTGATCACGCGAGATACCCCTTCCGTCGCGGTGGATTCGTGCGTTCTGAATCGTTCCACGACGGTGGTCGCGTACCCGGGCGCGAACGTCGCCGCGTCCGGGTGAACTGCGGTGTAGTGCCAGGTGGCGCCGGGCCTGCCGCCGAGGACACATGGATGACCTTGCTTCGGGCGGGGATGATCTCCGGAATCGGGCCGGGTGGCCTGGCGGCGCGAATGGGCATCGCTCCGGCAAAGCCCGAAACAGCTCGCCCGGGTTTCGGGCGACGTTGGTTCCCGGACACGGCAGCCGCCGCAGCGGAAGGTCCAGCAAGCCGGGCGTCCGGGCAGCCGAGCGATGTTGTCTCCCACGGACGACGCAGGCCGCGGCAATTGTCCGGCAGCCGGCAGATGCCCGGAACATCCGAGTGGTCCTCGCATCCCACCTGCACAGCAACTATCCGACGGCGCCCATCAGCATCGCCGGGGTGGTCTTGTCGCAGCCGGACAGCAGCACCACCCCGTCCAGCGGGTTGGCGCGGATCAGCTCCTCGACCTCCAGCGCCGTCAGGTCGCGGTAGAGCATCGAGGTCGGGCGCATCAGCGTCTCGCCGGTGGCCATGGTCGGGAGCGCCAGCGGCAACCCGCCCGCCTGCCAGACCCCGCGCTTGACCCCCTCGGCGATCCGGTCCAGATGCGCGTTGCACTGGGCCGGCTCGGAGGAACTCGTCGCGATGCCGATCACCAGGCGCCCGTCGAACACCTCCGGCCCGAAACCCTGCGAACGCATCCACGAGCGGTGGATCATCCCCGCCCGGCCGGACCCACCGAACCAGGCCGCACTGCGCCGTTCACCCACACGCATTCCACCCCGGTCGACATTCCGACGGTGGATCGTTGGCAATCCCGCGGCGGCGGCCGGTTCACGGAAAGTCGCTGAGAAGCCGGACGCCCAGGACACTCTCCGGCCTTCCCGGACGTTGCACTGGACAGAAAGACCGTTCCCCGCCGGGAGGTAGACGATGAACCTGATCGCAACGCTGGCCGGGTGGGTGCTGACCCTGTTCATCCTGGTCCTGATCGCCCGTATGGTGCTGGACTGGACACGGCTGGTGACCACCGGGCCGGGCTGGCTCGGCCAGGCCCGCCGGATCAGCCACCGGATCACCGAGCCGGTGATCGCCCCCGTCCGCCGGGTCCTGCGCCCGGTCCGCACCGGTGGCGTAGCCATCGACCTGGCCTTCACCGTGGTGTTCTTCGCCGCGGTGATCGTGCGGTCCATCCTGTTCGCACTCTGACGAGCCGCCGGCACACCGGTTTTGCCCCGGACCCGGCACCAGTACGGCCTCGCCTTGCGGTGTTTCGCCGCCGCGAACGCCCGGCCGCAGGCCTGGTACCCAGCCGACCTGGTGCGCACCGATGCTGCGCCGGGTGAACGTACTCAGTCCCCGAAGCGCACCTCCTCCGTGGTCACCGTGCCCGCGGTCCGGCCGGGCGCGGCCTGGAAACGCCAGTACAGGTTCGTGTGCGCGATGACCTGCTCCGCCGAGGGCAATCCCGGCCCGGCGCGGTCACCTGTGGTGTGCGCGTCGCCGACCAGGGTCACGTCGTAGCCGCGGGCCAGCGCGCCGTGCAGGGTCGAGCGGATGCAGGCGTCGGTCTGCGCGCCGCTCACCACCAGGCTGCCCACCCCCAGCCCGGCCAGGACCGGCTCCAGCACCGTGTCCTCGAAAGCGTCGCCGTATTCCTTTTCCACCAAGGGTTCCGCCTCCGCGCGGACCAGCTCCGGCACGGATCGCCAGGCGGTAGTGCCCTTGATCAGTTCCTCGTCCGAGTGGTGCACCCACACCACCGGAACCCTGGCCTGCCGGGCCTTCTCCACCAGCACGCGCACGTTCGCCACCACCGCGCCCGGCTCGTGTGACTCCGCCATGACACCGTTCTGGACATCCACGACCAGTAACGCGGTATTCGGCCGATTCTCCAGCGTGGTCATCGCCTCTCCCTTCGATTCCAGGTTCGGCTCACGGTAACCTCAACCCCCGACAAAAATCCGCGCGTCACAGCTTGAGCACCGGTGGAACCTCCTCGGCGAACCGTCCGAACAGGACCCCGCCGACCGGCCACAATGGACGTCTTTTCAGGTGATCCTCGCACTCCACGGCCTGCATACGTTCGCATCGCTGCCGCCATCGGCGGTAGCGGAACCGTTGCCGGAGGAGTACGCACAAATGAAAATGCGTGTAGCAGCAGCGGCACTCGTCGTGGATGGCGTGGCCGCCGCGGTCATGCCCACCAGCAGTCACAGCAGCAGCGACATCGACCCGCAGGTCCGAGACGGCTGGCATGCCGCGTGCACCTCGGCTCCGGCCGAGACGGCGGGCAAGCACGAGAGCGCCCTCGCCGAAGCCAGGAACGCGCTACGGGTCCACAGAAGGCCCCGGGGCGGCGAGTGAGGCCGCTCCGGGGTGACTGTCCGGTGAGTCAGCCGACCGGGCCTTGGGCCGGGGTGACGGTGACGCTGTGCTGCTGACCGGAGGAGTCAAGCACGGTGAGCGTCAGGTTGTCTCCGGGATGGTGCTGATCCATCAACGTGGTCAGGGCGGTGGCTGAATCGACGGTCTGGCCGTTCAGCGCGGTGATCACCTCGCCCGCGGACAGGCCCGCGTTCGCCGCCGGGCCGCCGGTCAGCACACTCTGGATGACCGCGCCCTGGCCGGTGGTGTTCTGCCCCTGCCCCTGGCCCTGCCGGCCGCCGGCGTCGGAGACGGACACGCCCAGGAACGCCGTCTGTCCGATGTGGACGGTACTTGAGGAGGTGCCGCCGACGATCTGGTGGGCGACCGAGACGGCCTGGTTGATCGGGATGGCGAAGCCCTGCTGGCCGGTGGTGCCGTCCGAGCCGTTCTGGCTGCTGTTGCCCTGACCGTCCTGGCCCAGGCCTCCGCCGCCCCGGCCGAGGCCGCCCTGACCGTAACCGCCTTGCCCCTGGCCGAAACCGCCCTGCCCGAGACCGCCCTGGCTGCCGCCGCCGTTGAACTGGTATCCGGCGGAGGCGGCGGTGTCCATGCCGATCACCTGGCCGTTCGCGTTGACCAGCGGGCCGCCGGAGTCGCCGGACTGGATGTTCGCGTCGACCTGGATCAGGCCGGTCAGCTGCTCGGACGAGCCGCTGGATTCATCCGACGCGGTGATCGACTGTCCCAGCGCGGTCACCCGGCCGGACGCGACGGCCGGATCGCCGCCGGTGCCGCCGGCGTTGCCGATGCCGACCACGGCGTCGCCGACCGCCACTGTGGACGAATCGCCGAGTGTCTCGGTGGTAAGGCCTGAGGCGTTCGCGAGCTTGAGCACCGCGACGTCGTGGCTGCGGTCGTAACCGAGCACGGACGCGGTGTACGTGCGACCGTTGCCGATGTCGGTGACCTTGATGCTGGTCGCGCCCTCGACCACGTGGTTGTTGGTGAGCACCTCGCCGTCCGCGGTGAGCACGATGCCGGTACCGGCCGCCGCGGCGCCCTGGTAACCCAGCTCGGTGTTCACGTCGACGAGCCCCGGATCCACCTTGCCGGCGATCGCTTGCGCGTTGATGGCCGCGTTCGACGCCCCGCCCGGAGTGCCCACGGAGCCGAAGTTCTGGTTTCCGGACGTACCGTTCGGCTGCCACACGAAGTGTCCGACCCCGAGCCCCACCGCGACCGACAGCCCGACCGCCCCGACCACGATCGCGGCGGCCCGCACCGGGTACCTGCGATTCGGCGGTCGCCCGAACCGGTGAGTCCCGTGCGGCGCCCATCCCGCATAGCCCGCGTGCCCGGCTCCCGGGTGTCCGGCGCTGTGCTGCGCGGCGGCATATCCGGTCGCTTCGTGTGCCGCCCCGGTGCCCGGCTGCCCGGCCGCAGGACCGGTTCCCGGGTGCGCCGTGGCGGGGTGCCAGGTGCCCGGATGGCCCGCGCCGGGATATCCGCCCGGTCCGGCCTGCCCCGCGCTCGTCGGCCCGGCGTTGGTGTGCCCGGCGCCCGGCCACCCCGCACCGGCTTGCCCTGTCCCGATCGCGCCGTGACCGGCACCCGGCCAGCCCACACCGGCTTGCCCTGTCCCGATCGCGCCGTGACCGGCACCCGGCCAGCCCACACCGGCTTGCCCTGTCCCGATCGCGCCGTGACCGGCACCCGGCCAGCCCACACCGGCTTGCCCTGCCCCCGTCGCGCCGGGTGCCGCATCCGGCCGGCCCGCTCCGCCGTACTCGCCACCCGGTTGTCCGGAACCCGGCGGCGCCCATGGGTTGTCCTGCCCGGCCTGCGGGTGGGGGCGTCGCGGGTCCCGGCCCGGGTTCGGTTCCTGCTCGTTCATGGCCCCTCCAGCCTCGCTCGTGGCCTTCGCCTGCTCCAGCACACACCCTCTACCTGAGAGTTTCCTGGTCGTGGTCCAAGCGAATGCTGTGTAGCGGGACGACCGGACACGGGCAATCCGGCGAAAGCGGCAGAACCGGCGGGCGCGGCGCCGGACCGTGTTCCGCTTGCCGCGCCGCGTGAAGGTCATGCCCCGTTCTTGAGCGCCGCGACCAGCTTCGGCGCCGCCACGCCGGACCGGCAGCCCGTCGGTCCATTATGGACGATCGGGCTACCGCGCGGGCCGTCCGGGGTCGCCTGGCTGGGGATGTCCCGGCTGAGGCGGGTACTGGCCGTACGGCCCGGGCGACGGAAATCCGGCCGGGGGAACGGATCCCGGCGGCGGTGCCGGGTATCCCGGCGGCGGGACGAAGTGCCCCGGCGGCCCGTCCTGGACGACCGGATACCCGGGCTGGGGCCAGCCGAAAGACCCCGGCTGTGCCCCGTGCGGCGCCGGATACGCGGGCTGCGGCGCGGCGCCGTATCCCGGCTGTACCTGCGGCGGCACCGGATATCCGGGCACCTGCTGCGCATCGGGTCCGGCCTGCGGCACGAGACCCGGCGACGGCACAGGACCCGGCGACAGCGGATACCCCGGCGCTGCCCCGAACCCGGAGTGCGGCGCACCCCAGGCATGACCCGCCTGATTCCCCGCCACCCAGCCCGGACCACCGCCCGCCCAGGTCAGGGGAGGCTGCACCAGTTCCCCTACCTTCGGCACCCACAGCACGATCCCGATCACGGCCGCGGCGACCGCGGGAACGACCAGGTACCCGAAGGCGTCCCGGCGGCTTGCGCCGAAGATCCCGTTCGCCCCGAGGATCGCCAGGACCGCCTGCGCCCATGCGGCCGGCAGCAGGAGCCGCGCCGGCCACAGGCGCCGGTTCACCGTGAAGACGGCGCCGGCGAGGGCGAGCAGGCCCAGCAGGGTGAGCACGCCGTGCACGACCGTCTTCAGGTCGTCGTTCAGGTGCTCGATCAGTTCGAAGATCTCCAGCCACAGCAGCACGGACTCGGCCACTCCGGCGATCCCGCCCAAGATCAGGTTCACCGGCGGACCAGGCCGTCCCGCCCGGCCGCCCGGCGCGGGTGTTCCCGGGTACTCCATGTGCGCAACCCCCTCCGTGGCCGTCCGGCCGCGGGCAGTCTACCGGCGCCGCCGGGTGTCCACTGTGGAAACTCGGCGGAAACCCACCCGGGCCTCCGGCGCGCGCCGTGGTGCCTCTACGATTCCGCAGGTGAGTGCCTACGACGACATTTTCGACGACCTCGACGCCTCGGCGCTGCCCGCGCGGCAGCAGCACATCCTCGCCACGATCCGGGACTGGGCCGGGCGGCACGGGTACTCGCCGAGCACCCGGGAGATCGGCGAGGCGGTCGGGCTGCGGTCCACGTCCTCGGTGTCCAAGCACCTCACCGCGCTCGAGGAGAAAGGGTTCCTGCGCCGCGGCGCGGCGATGACCCGGCCGATCGACGTGCGCGCCTTCCTCGGCGACGCGCCGGCGCGCGAGGACGGCGATTCGGTCAGCGTGCCGGTGGTCGGCGACATCGCGGCCGGCACGCCGATCTCCGCGCTGGAGCACGTGGACGACGTCCTCCAGCTACCGCGCGGGCTGACCGGCCGCGGCACCGTCTTCGGCCTGCGCGTGCGCGGCGACTCGATGGTCGACGCGGCGATCTGCGACGGGGACATCGTGGTCGTCAAGCAGCAGTCCGAGGCGCACTCCGGCCAGATCGTCGCCGCGATGATCGACGAGGAGGCCACCGTCAAGGTGTACCGCCGCCGCGACGGGCACGTCTACCTGGAGCCGCGCAACCCGGCCTACGACGTGATCGACGGAGACCGGGCCGTGGTGCTCGGCGCCGTGGTCTCGGTGCTGCGCAGCGTCTGAGACGGCTCACCAGGTCACGGGCAGCTCGTACACGCCGTAGACCGAACCGTCGTGCTTGAACGGGATGTCCTCGATGTCCGCGGCCAGCGCGAGGGTGGGGATCCGCCGGTACAGGGTGCGGTACACGACCTGCAGTTCCAGCCGGGCCAGCGGCTGCCCGAGGCATTGGTGCACGCCGAAACCGAACGCGACGTGCCGGCGCGAGTTGCGGGCGAGGTCGAGGCGATCCGGGTCGGGGAACGCCTCGGCGTCCCGGTTGGCGACTTCGCTGGCCATGATCAGGCCTTCTCCGGCGCGAACGATCTGCCCGGCGATTTCGATGTCCTCGAGGGCCACGCGACGCCGTCCGCTGTGCGTGATGGTGAGGTAGCGCAACAGTTCCTCGACCGCGGACGCGACCAGAGCCGGATCGTCGCCGGATTCGCGCAGCTGCGCCAGCTGTCCGGGGTTGCGCAGCAGGGCGAGCGTGCCGAGCGCGATCATGTTCGCGGTCGTCTCGTGTCCGGCGATCAGCAGCAGCACGCCCATCTGCGCGGCCTCGGTGCGGGTCAGCTCCCCCGCTTCGACGCGGTCGGCCAGCCCGGACAGCAATGCGCCGTCCCGGTGCGCGAGTTTCTCGCCCATCAGCTCGTCCAGGTAGGTCAGCAGCGCCCGGTGCGCGGCGACCCGCTCTTCCGGATCGGTGGTCCGGCGGATGAGGCGCCGGCTGTGCTCCTGGAAGAAGTCGTGATCGGCATAGGGGACGCCGAGCAGCTCGCAGATCACCAGTGACGGCACGGGCAGCGCGAACGCCGGCACGAGATCCACCGGGTTCGGCCCGGCCAGCATCTCGTCGATCTGCTCGTCCACGATCCGCTGCACCGCCGGGCGCAGACCCTCGGTGCGCTTGACCGTGAAGGCGCCGGTCACCATCCGCCGCAGCCTGCCGTGTTCCGGATCGTCCATCAGGATGAAACTGATCCCGGCGCCGCCCCCGGGCGGCATCGGCGCCTGGAGCGGGTAACCGGGCCGGGTGATATCCGAACTGACCCGCGGGTCGGCCATCAGCGCGCGTTGCTCGGCGTAGCGGGTGACCAGCCACGGCGTGCTGCCGTCCCACAGCCGCACCCGGGACAGCGGCGCCTTTTCCTGCAGCTCGCGCGCGGCGGGCGGCGGGTCGAACGGGCAGCGGGCCGCCCGCGGCATCGGGTATTCCGGCACCACGGCCGGGTCGAGCATGCCGGTCATCGGGTCCTCCTCCGTTCCGGTGCGGAGGTGTTTGCGGGCCAACGATTCCCGCGAACGCACCACCGGTTCGTGATCAGTCAACCGGATCCGGCGGAGTTAAGTCAAGCGCTTGAGTCAGCGTGGGAGGTGGTCCCGGAACCACTCGGTCAGGGCCGCGTCCACCGCGTGCGCGGCCGGGAACGGCGGTGCCGGTACCAGCCCGGGCTCGGCGGCCAGCGGGTGCGCCAGCCCGGGGATCGACCGCAGTTCAGCCCGCTCCCCCATCGCCCCGGCCAGCTGCAGTGCGTCGGCCCGCAGCGCCGGGTGGTCGAGTTCGCCGCTCACCACGAGCAGCGGCGCGCGAGCCGCGAGGGTCTCGGCCCGGGGCAGGAAATCCAGGCTGTCCACGGCTTTCCCGGACTCCGCGGTGTACGGGTAGTCGCCGGGAAACAGGTCGACGACGGACCGCATCCGGATCGCGGCGTTCACCAGCGCGCCGGCGAAGACCGGGAGGTCGGTGCCGGCAAGCACCCGCAACGCGACGGCCCCGCCCAGCGACGCGCCGAGCACACCGATCGGGCCGTCGTCGACCGGCAGCTGCGCGCGGATGGAGGCCAGCGCGGCAGGAAATTCCTCAGCCGCCTGCCGGACGAACGGGTGCAGGTACAGCATCAGCGGGTCCTTGCCGAACAACTCCACGACCGCGTCGGTCCTGCCGTCGACCATTCGCGCGCCGCACATCGGCATGCCGAGATGGACCCGCCAGGCGGGCACCTCGTCCATCGGCAGCGCCGCCGCGAACGCCGCGTCGGTCCGTGGCGCGTCCAGCATGTGCCAGGTGACGATCAGCCGGGGTGGCATGGCCGACAGGCGGTAACGCGGTGAACGGCACTCCGGCCGCGGTGCCGGTGATCGGTGCGGGCATGCCGGCCACGGTAGATCAGCCGTCGCGGCAGCGGAATCCTTGTCCGCCAACGGCGAACCGGGACCACAGCACGCGCCGACTCGCTGCGGTATCGGGAAACCTGTTCTGCGGCAACGAAATGTGCTCCCCGGCGCGGGCGAGAACCTGCCGTGGCGAGCGTGCCTGGCCGGATTGAGGAGATCGATCCTGGATCCGGGCCGTTCCTCCGCCCGGATGGCGGAGGCGTGGCTCGCCGGGCCGGGATGTGGTTGAGTCGGAGCAGGACTTCCCGGGGAGTGATCGATGATGACGACGAAACCGTTCCGGTTCGGGGTGGTGGCCGCGGCGCAGGGCGGCGCCGCGCAGTGGCGGGAGACCGCGCGGCGTGCCGAAGACCTCGGCTACTCGATCCTGCTTTCGCCGGACAATCTGCACCTGCCCACGCCCACCGCGGCGCTGGCGGTGGCCGCGGCCGTGACGGACACGTTGCGGGTCGGGTCTTTCGTGCTGGCCGGCCCGCTGCGCACGCCGCGGGCGGCGGCGTGGGAGGCACACAGCCTGAGCGTGGTCACCGATCGGCGGTTCGAGCTGGGCATCGGCACCGGGATCCCCGCGACGCGCGAGGCCGCCGCCGAACTCGGGCTGCCCTACGGCACCGGCGCGCAGCGCCTGGCCCAGGTCGCGGACACGATCACGCACCTGCGGACGCTCGACGGCGCCGAACACACTCCGGTGATGCTCGCCGCGGGCGGGCCGCGGGCTCGCCGTCTCGGCGGGCAACGCGCGGACATCGTGACGCTGGCGGACAAACCGCTCACCAGCCGGGCGGACTTCGCCGCGCACGCCGCCGAGATCCGCACCGCCGCGGGTGACCGTGAGGTCGAACTGGCGATGAACGTCTTCGTGGTGGGTGACGAGGCGCCCCCGTGGATCCGCAGCTTCATCGGCACGGATGCCGCGACCCTGCGCGAACACGACTCGCTCGCGATCCTGCCCGGCGACCCGGCCGCCGCGGCCGACGAACTCGAACGGCGACGCGCGGAGTACGGGATCTCCTACGTGAGCGTGAACGGTGCGTTCCTGACGGAGTTCGCGCCGATCGTGGCCCGGCTCAGCGGCCGATGAACTGACGGCCGTCCTGCGGCTTACGGCTCGCGGCGGGGTGATGGCGGGTTCGGGGCCGGCAGGGCGGATGTGCCGGTGAGCGAACGAGTCCTCGGCTGACGGGCGGGGACGCAGCAGCTGACCGGCGACGGTGACCGCCGGAGTGGTGCGCTGAGTGTGCCGGCAGGCGAACAACCGCCTGCAGGAAACACTTGTAGTCACAAGAGAATCCGCGAACCGCGCCTACATGATCCGCCTATACGGCCCGGGCTCCGGCGAGCCCGATGCCCTACTACCGGTGCAAGCAGATCAGGCGCGCAGGCCGCCCCGGCGCCCGACGCGGCAAGGCCCCGGCACGCCCGGCTCCCATGGCAAGTCCGTGGCACCCGGTGCGCCCCACCAGCAGACCCGGCATGCCCGGTTCCGCTCCGGCAGCACGTGACGCACGCCAGTCCCACCCACGGCCTCCAGCACTCATCGCATGGGGAAATCCGCACTTTCGCAGGTATCACAGGCCCGCCGCGGCGCGTATACCTGATCGCACCGAAAGGTCTGTACCATCAGCAGACGCGGAGCAGGCAGCGGCCTGCCCGAACGGTCCCCATGGAGGCGGTATGCACCGGCTGGACACGACCCGGGAGCACGCGCTGGGCCTGTTCCGCATCGTGATCGGGTTCCTGTTCGCCTGTCACGGCGTGAAAACCCTGTTCGGGCTGTTCGGCGCGGCGGCACCGGTGCCGGTCGGGCAATGGCCGGGCTGGTGGGCGGCGTTGATCCAGCTCGCCGCCGGAACGCTGGTGTGCCTGGGCGTCGGCACCCGGGTGGCCGCGCTGCTCGGGTCGGGCTCGATGGCCTACGCCTACTTCGCCGTGCACTCCCCGCACGGCCTGCTCCCGATCGAAAACGGCGGTGAAGCGTCGGCGATGTTCTGCTGGGCGCTGCTGATACTCGCGTTCACCGGGCCGGGCCGGTTCAGCCTCGCCACTGCGCTGCGCCCGAAGACGCGGGCCGCCACGCGGCAGTCCTGAGGGATCAGCCGGACTCGGCGAGGGCGTCGATCGCGCCGATCAGTTCCGCGAGGGCGGGGATGGCGGCGGCGATCAGGTGCCGCCACGCCGGGTGCACGCGGTCGAGCGCGGCGGCGAGGATCGCGGCATTGTGCGCCTGGTACCGGTCGACCGCCTCGCGCCCGGCCGTGGTCAGCTCCAGCGCGACCGTGCGCCGGTCCTCGCCGCCGCTGGTGCGGGTGACCAGGTCGCGCGTGCGCAGGCCGGTGACCATGGTGGTGACCGAGTTCGGGGCGAGCTTCAGCAGCTGCGCCAGCCTGCTCGGCCGGGCCCCGGGGTGCTCCGCCAGGCAGGACAGCAGTTCCAGCTGCGCCACGGACAGCGTGTTGTCCGGATCGGCCGTCCGGGCGGCCCGCCGCATCGCCCGCCGCAGCCGTGCCACGACATCGGCGAGCGCGGGTTCCGGAACGGTCCCTTCGAGCACTGCTGCCGCGGTGACCTCCGGCCCGTCGGAGGCAACGTAGGGACCATTCCCGGTCACCGAGCCGCCTCGCCCCGCGCGGCGAGGCCGGTGACCGCGGCGAGCACACCCGCACCGGCCAGTACCGCGAGGGCAACGGATTCGCCGCCGGCGTGCAGGCAGAGCGTCACCAGCGCCACGCCGAGAGCGGTGCCCAAACCGCGTGCCATGTTCACCAGTCCACCTCCGGTGGCCGACATCGCCGCCGGGATCGCACCCATCACGGCCGAGTTGTTCGCCGGGATGAACACTCCCAGACCGAGCCCGGCCACGACCAGCGACACGCCTGTCTCCCACGGTGTGGACACCAGCGCGAGCCCGCCGCACCCGGCCGCCGCGGCCAGCGCACCGAGCACTGTCCTGCCCCGCGCGCCGAAGCGGGCGGGCAGCACCCGGTCGGCGAGCACCGCGGCGAGCGCGAACCCGGCGGGCAGGCAGGTGAGCACCAGCCCGAGGCTCCCCTTCGCTCCGGACACCTGCGGCAGCAGGGTGAGCGGCCCGAACAGCACGAGATACCCGCACAGCGCGCCGACCAGCCCGAGCGAGACCACCGGCGGGCGCAGCACGGACAGCTGCACGATCGGGCTGCTCGCAGTGCGTTCCCGCACCACGAACCCGGTCCCCGCGCCCAGCGCGACCCCGGCCAGCACGCCGATCGCCCAGCCCGGCAGGTTCAATCCGGACACCCCCGACAGGGCCAGCAGCAGCGCGGTCGAGGCGGTCGCCAGCAGCAGCATCCCGGCGCCGTCGAACCGGCCGAGCGGCGTGCGCTCCCGCGTGCGCGGCAGCAGGTAGCGCCCGGCGATCAGGCCGATCAGCCCGACCGGCGCGTTGACCAGGAAAACCCAGCGCCAACCTGCGGTGTCGACCAGCAACGCGCCGACCGCCGGACCGAGCGCGAGGCCGAGCGCCTGCGCGGCGGCCTGCACGCCGAGCGCGGCCCGCATCCGTTCGCGCGGCACGCTGCGCACCACCAGCGCCACACTGTTGGCCTGCAGCATCGCCGCGCCGAGCGCCTGCACCACCCGGAACCCGACCAGCCAGCCGAGCGACGGAGCCAGCCCGCAGGCGATCGAGGCGGCGGTGAACACGGCGAACCCGTACACGTAGGTGAGCTTCCGGCCGACCGCGTCCGCGATCCGGCCGACCGCGGCCAGCAGCCCGACCAGCGCGAGCAGGTACGCCAGCGACACCCACTCCACCGCGGCCAGCGGCTCGGCGTATTCCCGCTGCAGCGCCGGGAAGGTCAGCGTGACGATGCTGGCGTCCAGTTGCCCCATGAACGCGCCGAAGCACACCGCGCCGACCGCGAACCACCCGGCCTGCGGATGTTCCCGCACTGCCCGCGGCCGCGCCCGCTCCAGCAGGACCGTCACATCGCCTCCTTCGATTTCATTCTTCTACAGAACTACTTTACTCCGGCATCGCACCACCTGCATGGACGAAGATCACATACATAGTTCGGGAACCGACTCAGTTGGCGTAAAGGTATGGCCCGACGCGGATCGGGTGGCCGGGGAACACCCACGCCCACCCGAGAGGAGAGCCGCGATGCGGGAGGTGCACGAATACCTCGCCGAGGTCCGCTACCCGTGCGACCGGGCCGAACTCCTGCGCTGCGCGAGCGCGTGCGGCGCGGACGACACCGTGCTCGGCCGCCTGGGCACCTTGCCCGAGCAGGAGTACGAGAGCGCCGACGTCGTGCACCGGCTCCTCGGACGCGAGTGACGCGAGTGACGCGAGTGACGCGAGTGACGCGGCCTGCGGGTAAAGCCCAGGGCCCCGGCAAAGTTGGTCGGGGGCCCGGCAGCGGGCGATGCGGAGGTGTGTGTGCGACCACCTCGTGGCGTGCGCCGGACCGGTTTCGGGTCCGTGAAGGGACCCTTCACGGACTCTGAGTCTGTGAAGGG
>NZ_QZFV01000125.1:0-25884 GCF_003600245.1 Amycolatopsis panacis | reverse complement strand
CGGACCGGTTTCGGGTCTGTGAAGGGACCCTTCACAGACTCAGAGTCCGTGAAGGGTCCCTTCACAGACCTCTACACCGACTTTGCCGGAACCCTGGGGTTTCCGGGGGAGCATCGAAGTCAGGACCGGGGATCTCTCTGTGTTCGTACCTCCATATGTCCGGCGTTGCGAGGAGAATCCGGCGCACGGGGTCGCGATCATCGGCGCGCGGCAGTCGAGAGGGCATCGTGGTGAACCTTTCCGTTTGTGGCGGAGAATGTTCCGGAGCGCGGAGTCCGGCGTTGGCGCTGCAGCGGTGGTCTGGACTGGTTCGCGCGCCGTGGCTCTGGCAAACCGAGCCGGTCGGGGTGCTGTGGCGGAAAGCCGAAGTCGCTTCGGCTCGCAGCGGGGACTGTGTGACAACCTCCTTGGTGCGTAAGGTCGAAATCGATATCGCGAAGGTAATCGGGAACGTCGTGGTGCCGGAGGCGGTGAACGACGGTGCTTCCTGGGGTGCAAAGCCTTGCGCGTTTGCGCACAGTCCGAGCATGAGGCTTGGTGGTTTCAGTGGTGTCATGCTTGGCTCGGCGGGAGGCAAGTGAGTGATCGCACCGAGGAGAGACGTTGCCGGATAAACTGACCGTGGATCTTCACCCGATCTTTCGTAGTGACAGGGACATCGACGACGCGGTGCGCAAGGCGATCTTTCGTGCGGCCGGGGGAAAAATACCGCTCGTGGAGATCATTCCGGGCAACGGATCCGGGAAACTCAAGAACCGCGTGCTCGCGATGCTGAACCAGCCCCACATGAAGAAGCTGTACCGGCGGGTGGAGGTGGCGCCCGGAAACGACGGGATGGTGCTGGTGCACTTGAAGTAGACGCACACCGCCGTGTCCGGGATGGCATTGCGGGGGATGGGGCGAAGGGTTCGAGATGCGCAGGTGTGCATGGCCGAGGTGGTCGGGGTGGGCGCCGGTCAGTCCGGTGGTCGTGCCGATCCCAGGCCTGGCGAGCCGGCAGGTACGGGTCGCGATCCTGGATCGCGTGCACCCACCCGGTGCCGACCACGGCGATCACGCGGACCGGGTACCACCCTGATCGGTGCCGACCATGGTGATCACGGGGATCCGTACCGATCAATCTGGGCACGGGTGGTCGCACCGGTTGGACCGACCATCGTGGCACGGTGGTCACGCGGGCTGATGCCGACTGTCACGGCACAGTGATCACGGGGAACAGCGCCGACCAGCTTGGCGTGGTGACCATGGGAGAGGGTTCCTGCACTGCCTGCCCTCCCTCCCGGCCGATGCAGCCTGCGCCTTCAGCGCGGGTCGCCAGAACGGGATGGCCCGTCAGAATGGAGGCTCGGCAGGGAATCCCTCGCTCCCGGCTGGTGCGGAACCCCATGGGCTGTGCGGGGCAGTGACACCCTCATCGGAGGCGCCCGAGCCGCCCGAACGGATGATCTTGCTGACCTTCGCCGTGGCGAAGCGCAACGAGGGGCCGATCTCATCGACGTCGAGTTCGACGACCGTGCGTTTCTCGCCCTCCTTCGTCTCGAACGAACGCTGCCGTAAGCGGCCTTTGGCCCATACTCGCGCGCCTTGACCGAGGCTCCCGGTGAGGTTCTCGGCCATCTGCCGCCAGGCGGTGCAGCGGAGGAACAGTGCCTCGCCCTCCTTCCATTCGCCGGACTGCCGGTCAAGGGTGCGGGGTGTGGACGCGATGGTGAAGTTCGCGACCGCCGCACCGGACGGGGTGAAGCGGAGTTCGGGGTCGGTGGTGAGGTTTCCGGTGATATCGATGATCGTATCGCCAGCCATGGGGATTCTCCTGGGATGAGTGATTCGGTCACGGGCAGATCGACAATGGCTGATCCGGGCCGGGCGGAATCTCGTAGCAATGCATTCCGTCGGACCGGGAACGAACCCGCACCCCGATGTTAGCAACGTCGAATCAGCCGGACGACGATCAGCGGCGAATCTGTGGACAGCTGAGGTGGTTGTGGACAACTCGGCTCGATCGGGCTTGATCAGCTTGACAAACAGGTGGCCAGGGGAGGGGACCACAGGGTTCCGGCAAAGTCGGTGTAGAGGTCGGTGAAGGGACCCTTCACGGACTCTGAGTCTGTGAAGGGTCCCTTCACGGACCCGAAACTGGTCCGGCGCACGCTACGAGGTGGTCGCACACACCTCCGCATCGCCCACTGCCGGGTCCCCGACCAACTTTGCCGACACCCTGGGAGGGGACCATGACCCGCCTGTACGAGGGTCGACGTCATGTCTGGGCCGGTCAGTTCGGCGAACGCCGTCGGGACGCCGCGGATGACGGCGATATCGCCTGGTGCTGCCCTTGAGTGGCGAGTATGTTTAGTGGAAATGGCATGAACCAACGGTATGGAGCGGCGTCACCAAAATGCGGGATGGACACCTGCAATAGTGGGCAGCTCACTGCTCAGTGAGAGCGAACCGAGGTCAGGGAAACCGCGGCAACACGGACAGGCCTGAGGAAACATCGATGACCAGCGATCCGCGGAAGAGACCTGCGGAGCGCCCCGGGTAGCCAAACGAGCCCGCAGGCCGACCCGCGGCGAGACCCGCGGAGGGTCGACCTGCCTGCGCGCAACGCCGAGCGGCCCGGCCCCCTGAAACCAGGGAAGCCGGGCCGTCGGGAAAGAGGAATCAGGGTTGCGTCTTGGCCTGACGGCGGGAGACCAGCCGCCAGCCGACGAAGAGCACCACCGCGATCACCGGGATCGAATAGAAGGCGATCTCCTCGGCACCGTCGGAGAAGCCCATCAGGATCACGACCATCAGCAGGAACGCGAGCGTCCCCCAGTTCGTGTAGGGCGCACCGGGCATCCGATAGCTCGGCCGTTCCAGTTCGCCCCGCAGGGCGGCCTCGCGTAATCGCATTTGCGAGAACACCAGGGTGGCCCAGGTGGCGACCACGCCGAGGGAGGCGACCGCGGTCGCGATGTCGAACGCTTCCGACGGGACGAGGTAATTCAGCACCACGCCGAGCACATACGCGGCCGAGGTGAACAGGATTCCGCCGTAGGGCACGTGACTGCTGTTCATCTTGCCGGTGAACTTCGGCGCCTCACCGTGATCGGCGAGGGCACGCAGGATGCGGCCGGTCGAGTAGAGGCCCGAGTTGCACGAGGACAGCGCGGCGGTGAGCACGACGGCGTTCATCACGTCGCCGATACCGCCGATGCCCAGCCGCGAGAACACCGTGACGAACGGGCTCTCGTCCCCGCTGTAGAACGGCCAGGGCAGCAGCATCGCCAGCAGCAGCACCGAACCGACGTAGAACACGCCGATCCGCCACACCACGCCGTTGATCGCCTTGGGCAGGACCTTGCGAGCGTCCTTCGTCTCGCCGGCGGCGATGCCGACGACCTCGATCGCGGAGTAGGCGAAGACCACCGCCTGCAGGGTCATCAGCGCGATCCCGAGACCGGCGGGGAAGAATCCGCCGTGGCTGGTGAGGTTCTGCACGCCGGCCTGCTCGCCGCCGATGTCCGCGCCGGCCAGCACCAGCCCGACCGCGGTCACCAGGAACACCACGATCGCGAGCACCTTGACCACGGAGAACCAGAACTCGAGTTCGCCGAACAGCTTGACGCTGACCAGGTTCACCGCGACCAGCACGCCGAGCGCGACCAGCGCGGTGATCCACTGGGGCACGTCCGGCAGCCACTTGTGTACGTAGATCGCGACCGCGGTGATCTCCGCGATCCCGGTCATCGCCCAGTTCAGCCAGTACATCCAGCCGGACACGAAACCGGCCCACGGGCCGATGAACTTCCGCGCGTAGGTCACGAAACTGCCCGAACTGGGCTGATGCAGCACCAGTTCGCCGAGCGCCCGCATGACGAAGTAGGCGGCGATGCCGCACAGCGCGTAGGAGAGCACGAGCGACGGGCCGGCCGTGTGGAGCTTTCCCCCGGCACCGAGGAAGAGCCCGACTCCGATCGCCCCGCCGATCGCGATCATCTGCACCTGGCGATTGCCCAGTGCTTTGGTGTAGTTGTCACCTGTCTCGGTGACGACTGTGGAATCCATGGTTGCTGGACGTTACTTGGTCGGTGATTCAGTGACCAAGCCCACCTAGCTAAACTTAAGGTGTGCCACAGATCACGGGGTGAAGGCTCTGGGTAAACCCCCATTTCGGGTTGACAGAGCGATCGCCTGCTCGGTGCGCACAAATCGCCGGCAAGGAAGTATCTTGAGGAAGTTTTGCGTGGCCATAGGGGAATCGGCCCCGGCGCGCAGGCGTGGCGATCATTACGTTTTCGTGCGCCCTCGGAGTCCGGCGTCGTGGCCCGCCCGGGTGATCGAGGTCAAGCGGCAGGCGGGCAGTCGCCGTGGGATCGCGGGCCGGTGCCGGGACG
Organism: Amycolatopsis panacis; assembly: GCF_003600245.1. Taxonomy (NCBI): domain Bacteria; kingdom Bacillati; phylum Actinomycetota; class Actinomycetes; order Pseudonocardiales; family Pseudonocardiaceae; genus Amycolatopsis; species Amycolatopsis panacis. The sequence continues at coordinate 21,505 of NZ_QZFV01000125.1, read as the reverse complement.
AAACGTTTCGGGTCGCTTCGAGCCTGAACTGTGCCGGAACGGCTGACTTTCCCCGCCGAGGTGCCCGATCGGCGGCGCGGGTCCTGGATCCGGCGCCGCGGACCCGGGATTGGACGAGAGGTTTCGTTGCCGCGCATGCGGAACGGGCTCGGCCGAAGCGTTTCCGGAATGCCGGACGGGGATACGCCCCGGTCGGGGAAACCGGCCGATCGGCGGCGTGGTCGAGCAGCCGGAATCACCGGAACGAGTGTCTATCTACAGTGGACAGACCCCACTACGGTGAACGGGCCTGATCCGGAGTACCAGTCGAGGAGGAACCCATGACGGCCACGGCCGAGGTCGCCAAGGACGAGCCGGCGCCGCCCGGGCCCGCGCTGCCCAAACGCAAGGTGCAGGCGGTCTTCGGCGCGGTGCTGCTGGGCATGCTGCTGGCCGCGCTGGACCAGACCATCGTCGGTACCGCGCTGCCCACCATCGTCGCGGACCTCGGCGGCGCCGGTCACCTGTCCTGGGTGGTCACCGCATATCTGCTGGCCGAGACGATCACCACGGTGGTCATCGGCAAGCTCGGCGACCTGTTCGGCCGGAAGCTGATGTTCCAGGCCTCGGTGGTGATCTTCGGCGTCGGATCGTTCTTCTGCGGGTTCGCCGACAGCATGATCTGGCTGGTCGTCTGGCGCGCGGTGCAGGGCATCGGCGGCGGCGGGCTGATGGTCACCTCGACCGCGCTGATAGCGGACGTGGTGCCGCTGCGCGACCGCGGCAAGTACCAGGGTGCGCTCGGTTCGGTCTTCGGCGTGGTCACCGTCGCCGGGCCGATGCTGGGCGGGCTGTTCGTTGACCACCTGTCCTGGCGGTGGGCGTTCTACGTGAACATCCCGCTGGTGGTCGTGGTGTTCTTCGTCGCCGCGGCCGCGATGCCGAAGGTGCGGACGCTGGTCAAGCCGGCCATCGACTACCTGGGCTTCCTGCTGATCGGGCTCGCCGCGACCGGGCTGACCTTGGTCACCAGCTGGGGTGGCTCCACCTACCCGTGGGGCTCGCCGACGATCATCTGGATGGCAGCCGGCTCGGTGGTGGCGCTGGTCCTGTTCGTGCTCGTGGAGCTGCGGGCCAAGGAACCGACGCTGCCGATGCGGCTCTTCCGCAACCCGGTGTTCACCATCAGCGGCATCCTGAGCTTCGTGGTCGGATTCGCGATGCTCGGCGCGCTGTCCTATCTGCCCACCTACATGCAGTACGTGCAGGGCACCTCGGCCACCTCCTCCGGCGTGCGGATGCTGCCGATGGTGATCGCGCTGCTGATCGCGTCGCTCGTGTCCGGCACCCTGGTCAGCCGCACCGGCAAGTACAAGATTTTCCCGGTGCTCGGCACCGCGCTGCTGACGCTGGGGCTGTTCCTGCTGTCCCTGCTCGGGCCGGACACCGGGTTCTGGGAGGCCTCCGCATACATGATGGTGCTCGGCCTCGGTATCGGGCTGAGCATGCAGGTGCTGGTGATCGCGGTGCAGAACACCGCGGATTACCGGGATCTCGGGGTCGCGACGTCCGGGGCCACCTTCCTGCGCTCGATCGGGAGTTCCTTCGGGGCGGCGATCTTCGGCACCATCTACGCCGGGCAGCTCGCTCCGAACCTGGCGAGGACGGTGGCCGAGCACCCGTTGCCCGCCGGCATCGATCCGCGTGTGGTCGAGTCAGCGACAGCACTGCACCAGCTGCCGCGCGCGGTGTCCGAGCCGGTGATCACCGCCTACAGCGATACGCTGCACGTGGTCTTCCTCTACGCCGTGCCGGTCGGTGCGCTGGCCTTCGTGCTTTCCATATTCCTCAAGGAGGTTCCGCTGCGGGACACCGCGCGGGCGTCCGCTCCGGACATCGGCGACGGGTTCGCCATGCCGGAGTCCGGGGAACACAACCGGGAGCTGGAACGGGCCATCGCGACGGTGTTCTTCCGCGAACGGCGCAAGGTCGCCCCCGCGATCTTCGCCCGCTCCGGCTCGGAGCTGGACGCGGGCGGGCTGTGGTGCCTGGTCCAGGTCCACCTGCGGGAGCAGACCGGGCGACCGGCCACCCTGACGGCCATCGGCACGCACTACGGCATCCCGACCGAGGTGTTCGAGCCCGCCTTCCAGCGGTTGGTGACGACCGGCCAGCTGAGTTTCGAGGACGGCGTTTTCGCTCTCACCGAGAGCGGCCACGAGGAGACGGCGAAGCTGGTGAACGCCTGGCGCGAGTGGGTCGCCGAGCGGCTGGGCGACTGGGGCGACGCGGACCGGGACGAGCTGGATGCCGCGCTCACCAGGGTGGCCACCCGGATCCTGAACGAGAGCGAGGACCCGGCGCGGTCCGGACGGCACGCGCTGGCCTGACCTGGCTCTGGCCTGACCGGACGGGGGGCCCGGTCAGGCCGGGGCGTGCGTCGTAGTCGCCGGTGCCGGCTTCCGGCGGGCTCGCGGCGACCTCGGTGCTGATCGCCAGGGCGGCACAGGCACAGCTCAGGCCGATCACGGTCATACCGGGGTCGTTGTTTCATGATCGGGAATCTAGGAGCGCGACGTCCCGATCTTGTCCGAACGACGTCGCGGCCGGTCGACAACGGTCCCCCGCAGAACACCGGGCAGGGTGACCGTCGAAGATCGACAGCGGCCTATTACTGTCTCCGAATCATGTCGCTCGATGAATCTGTGGCCACGATCACCGGCGGAGCGCGCCGACGTGGCCGGGATCGTGGCGCAGGTACCGTACGGTCGTTCTCCGTGCGGTACGGATGGCTGCCCTGGGCAGCGGCCCTGCTGGGCCTGCTGTCGTTCCTGCTCGTGCACGGGAGCCTGACCGACGACGGGTACATCACTCTCGCCTACGCGAAGAATCTCGCCGTGCACGGAGAGTGGGCGCTGGTGCCCGGCAGCATCGCGAACTCCGCGACGTCGCCGCTCGACGTCCTGCTGCTGGGCTTGCTCACCTTCGCGACCCGGATCACCGGCGCCGCGCACCCGGTGGTCGCGCTGGGGCTGCTGACCGTGCTCAGCAGCGGGGTGCTCGGCTGGGCGTGGCTGCGGCTGATCCGCCGGTTCCGGCTCGCGCCGTGGGTCGCGCTGCTCGGGGTGCTGCTCGTGGTGGCGAACCCGTTCCTGCTCTCGGCGACCGGGCTCGAAGTCCTGCTCGTGCCCGCCGTGCTGCTGTGGCTGGTGGTGTTCGCCGTCGAAGGGCGGCCGGTGCTGTTCGGTGTCGCCGCCGCCCTGACTGTGCTGACCCGGCTCGACCTGATCGTGTTCGTCCTGGTCATCACCTTCGCCACCGCGGCGATCCGGCGGCGTTTCTGGCGTGCGTCCGGCACCGCGGTCCTGGTGTCCGCGCCGTGGTTCCTATTCAGCTGGTTCGGGCTCGGCTCGTTCATCCCGGACACGCTGATGATCAAACAGGACCAGGACGGTCTGTTCGGGGCCTGGGGCTACTTCAGCGGGCCGATGATGTACTTCCTCTACCAGCCGGTCACGGTGATCTTCACCTTCGCCGCGGCGCTGGCCGGCGTCGTGTTCCTCGCGGCCTGGCTGGGTATCCGCTTCGCGCGCCGGTGGGAGGGCTTCCCGGCGCTCGCACCGGTCGTCGGGCTCGGCGCCGGTGGGGTGCTCTACTACGTCGTGTACTCGACGCTCGGCGTCGGGCCGTACCACTGGTACTACGTGACGCCGGTGGTCAGCATCGCGACCTTCGCCGTGCTGATGGCCGGTATTTGGCTCGCCGAAGCGAACGAGCGCCCGGAGCTGCGCCGGGGCGCGCCGCTGGCTGCACTCGGCCTGGGCGCCGTGGTCGCGTTCGGCGGCGTCGGGGTCGACCTGGCGCAGGGCGTGCCGTGGCGTTCGCCGGTGATCTTCGGCAACTGGGCGAACTCGGCCGACTACGCCCGGGTGGGCCAGGAACTCGGCGCCCGCCTGCAGGGGAAGGCAGTGGCCGGGCCCGGCGAGATCGGCACTCTGGCCTTCTACTGCGACTGCCAGATCCTCGACGTGTTCTCCGACCGGAGCCAGGTCGCGCCGATCGTGCAGCGGCGGATCTCGGAGGCGTCCGCGGTGGGGGCCTTCGCGTTGCGGGCGAACTACCACTGGTTCGACCGCCCGCAGCAGAAGCGGAAGCCGGAGTACCGGCTGCTCTACGGCAAGGGCCCGGCGTCCGGTCCGGACTCCTGGACGGTGACTTCGGCGGCCAAGGGCGTCGGGCACTTCACGCTGGTCCCGGAGGGCTGACACCGGCTGAAACCCGCGGAATCGCCGGTGAGCGGTTACCGTCGGCACATGGCGAAGGACGCGGCGGTCGAGCTCGAAGTGGATGGCCGGACGGTGCGTGTGTCCAGCCCGGATCGGGTGTACTTCCCGGCCCGCGGCGAGACGAAGCTGGATCTGGCGCGGTACTACCTGTCGGTCGGCGACGGGATCGTGCGGGCGCTGCGGGAGCGGCCGTGCATGCTGCACCGGTTCCCGTCCGGAGTGGCCGGTCAGAAGGTGCACCAGAAACGCGTCCCGAACGGGGCACCGCCGTGGCTGGAAACGGTGCGGGTGCACTTTCCGCGCTACGGCCGGTATGCCGACGAGCTGTGCGTGACCGAGCTGGCACATGTGCTGTGGGCGGTACAGATGTCCACTGTGGAGTTTCATCCGTGGAATTCGAGAAAGTCCGACACCGAGAAGCCGGACGAGTGGCGGATCGATCTCGACCCGATGCCGGACTGTCCGTTCGCCACGGTGCGCCGGGTCGCCCACGTCGCCCACGAAGTGCTCGACGAGCTGGGGTTTCTCGGCTGGCCCAAGACCTCGGGCGGCAGCGGGCTGCACATCTACGTGCGGATCGAGCCGCGGTGGGGGTTCGCCGCGGTGCGCCGGGCGGCGCTGGCCTTCGCCCGCGAGGTCGAACGCCGTGCCCCGGACGAGGTGACCACGACCTGGTGGCGCAAGGACAGAGACCCGGCGAAGCTGTTCGTCGACTACAACCAGAACGCGCGGGACCACACGATCGCGAGCGCCTATTCGGTGCGCGGGGTGCCCGAGGGCACCGTGTCCACGCCGCTGCGCTGGGACGAGATCGACGACGTCGATCCCCGCGACTGCACGATCGCGACGGTTCCGGCGCGATTCGCGAAACTGGGTGACCTGCACGCCGGAATCGACGACACGGCATACTCTCTGGAACCGCTCCTGGCGTGGGCGGATCGGGACGGGCTGGCGGCGGAAAGCAGCTGACCCGGCGTCATACCGAGGTCGTGGGCTCGTTTCCCCGGCACTGCTCGGCGGGGAGGGCGAACGTGACGAACGGCGAATCCGGTGCCGATCCGCTGGACGTGCTGTATCTGCTGCACCGGCAGTTGCGGCTGGTGTCGCCGGCGCTGACCGTCGCCCCGGAGTCGCGAGAGGTGCGCGCCATGCTCGTCGGGCTCGCCGAGACCACCAACCGGGCCGCGCCCCTGCTCGCGTCGGTCGAGCCGGGGGCGCTGGCAGCGTTGGAGCAGGCGTTCCGGCACGCCAGGGCCGGGCGTCCGGACGAGACGAACTCCGAGCTGATCGGCGCGTACGGCCGGCTCTCGGTGCTGCTGCGGCGCGATGCGCCCCGCCGTGAGGCCGCGGCGAACGAGCCGACCGTTCGCTGGATCGTTCCGGATTGACCCGCGTGCCAGGATGGCGGTGGCGTTGGCAAACCCGGGTGGGAGGACGACGTGCCGCAGCGGATCCTGGTGACCGGCGGGAGTGGCCAGCTCGGTCGTGAGGTCGTGGCGCAGCTGGTCGCCGCCGGGGAGCGGGTGCGGGCGCTGAGCCGCCGCTGGCGCTCCGGCGCGGGTGCCGAGTGGATCGTCGGCGATCTGCGCACCGGCCGCGGGCTCGACGTGGCGGTCGCCGGGGTGGATGTGATCGTGCACTGCGCCACGGACTTCCGCCACGAGGGCGAGGTGCTGCAGCGGCTGCTGGAGGCCGCGCGGTGGGGCAGGCAGAGGCCGCACCTGGTGTACATCTCGATCGCCGGGGTCGACCGGGTGCCGCTCGGCTACTACCGGGCGAAGCTGGCGGCGGAGCGGGTGCTGGCCGGTTCCGGGCTGCCGTACACGATTTTGCGGGCCACCCAGTTCCATGCCCTGGTCCGGACGCTGCTGGCGGTCGCGGCCAGGGCGCCGGTCGTCCCGGTGCCGCGATGGCGGTTCCAGCCGGTCGACGTCCGGGACGTCGCGATCCGGCTGGCGGAGCTGGCCCGGGGCGAGCCGCAGGGCCGCGTAGCCGACTTCGGCGGGCCTGAGGTGCTGTCGGCGGCCGACCTCGCGCGCGTGGTGCTCGCCGCGTCCGGGCGGGACAAGCGGGTGGTGCGCGTCCGGTGGCCCGGGCGGCTCTATCGCGCCTACGCCGAGGGCGGCAATCTGGCGCCCGAGCATGCCGACGGCGTGCGGACTTTCGAGCAGTACCTTGCCGAACGCGGGAACGCGGCCACCCTCCGGTACCGCTGAGGCGGCTGGGGAGGCGCTGTGAAGGGTCCCTTCACGGCCTCAGCGTCCGGGGTGTCGGCAAAGTTGGTCGGGGACCCGGCGGTGGGCGATGCGGAGGTGTGTGTGACCACCTCGTGGCGTGCGCCGGACCGGTTTCGGGTCTGTGAAGGGACCCTTCACAGACTCAGAGTCCGTGAAGGGTCCCTTCACAGCCTTCCGGGCGGGTTCGGGGGGCGTCACGCGATCTGCCGGGCCTCGGCGGGGGTGACGGGCGGGTCGGCCGGGAGCCCGTGCAGGACGGAGGCGAGGATCTCCGCGCCGCGGACGACGCGGGGGCCGGGGCGGTTGAAGTAGGCAGGGCCGTCGAGCAGCCAGACCTGGCCGGTGCGGACTGCGGGCAGATCGGACCAGCCGGGGCGGGTGGTGAGGACGTCGAGTTCGGCGACGGTGCGGTCCGGGCTGAAGCCGCAGGGCAGCACGAGCAGCACGTCCGGGCGGGCGGCGACCACGGCGTCCCACGGCATCGGTTCGGTGTGCTCGCCGGGGGCGGCGAGCAGGGGAGTGCCGCCGGCTGTGGTGATCTGTTCCGGGACCCAGTGTCCGGCGGGCCACAACGGATCGAGCCATTCCAGCGCCACGACGCGGGGGCGCGCCAGCCCGGCGGTTCGGGCCTGAACGTCAGCGAGCCGTTGCCGGAGTTCGGTGACGTGCGCGGCGGCGGCTTCCGGCACGCCCAGTGCCTCACCGACGGTCGTGAGGCAGCCCAGCACCTCGTTGAGCGTCTTCGGTTCGAGGCTGAGTACGCGTGGCCCGACGTCCATCATCCGCACGGCGTCCGCGACGCGGGTGTAGGAGACCGCGCAGACCTCGCAGAGATCCTGGGTGAGCACGAGGTCCGGAGCCAGCTCCGCCAGCTGTTCGACGTCCACTGAGTACAGCGACGAGCCGGTGTGCGCGGATCCGCCTACGGCGTCGGAGATCTCTCGGCTGGACGACCGGTCCGGATTGAGTTCCGCGGCGGTCACCACCGGCACTCCGGTCACCGAGTCCGGCCAGTCGCATTCGTGGGTGCGCCCCACCAGGTCGTCGAGCCGCCCGAGGGTGGCGACGAGGTCGGTGGCGGCGGGGAGCAAGGAGACTATCCGCATTCGCCCACGGTAGGCCGGATCAGCCGCGGTTGTGCAGTCCGCACGGTCAGGTGATGGCCCGCCCGGCGTAGTCGGGGAGCGGGGACACGTGCGTGGCGAGCTGTTCGGCGATGGCGTCGGGCAGCGGGGCGGCCCGCCTGCCGATGACGTGCAGGCAGAGCAGCTCCTCGGTGGCCACGAGTACGCCGTCGACGTGCATTTCGTGGCACAGCCGGACCTTTTTGGCCCCGACCGACAGCACCGCGGTGGTCACCACCAGTTCGGCGTCCGGGCCGACCTCGCGCAGGTACCGGACGTGCGCCTCCACGGTGTAGAGCGACGCGTCGTGGCGCTCGCGGTAGTCCGGGCCGAGCCCGGTGCGGTCCATCAACGCGGTCGTCGCTTCGCCGAAGACGAGCACGTAGTACGGCTCGGAAAGGTGGCCGTTGTAATCGATCCACTCCGGACGGACCAGGGCGCGGTATTCAGCCACGGCGCGCCTCGCCGACCGCCTGCTGAATCGCGATGATGCCTCGGTCCCGTTCCGCGACCAGCTCGGCGATACTGCGTGATCCGGCCTCTTCGTCGCAGCCGTCGACGACCGCTTCGCGCAGCTCGGGGGTCAGCTCCGGGGCCCGAAGCCGGGTCCACGGGGACTTCAGCGACGGTCCGAAGTGGTCCAGCATGTGCGCCATCCCGCCTTCGCCACCGGCCAGGTGGAAGGTCAGCATCGGGCCTTGGACCGGCCAGCGCAGGCCGGGACCGTCGGTGATCGCCAGGTCGATCTGTTCCACGGTGGCCTCGCCGTTGGCGACCATGTGCAGCGCCTCGCGCCACAGTGCCTCCTGCAGCCGGTTGGCCACGAACCCGGGCACCTCGCGCGCCATGGTCAGCACCGTCTTGCCGACCCGGCGGTAGAACTCGCCCGCCTGATCGACCGCCCACGCCGCCGTGAGCCGCCCGCCGACAACCTCGACCAGCGGGATCAGGTATGGCGGGTTGAACGGGTGCCCGACCACGAGCCGCTCGGGCGTCTTTGCGGCGACCTGCATCTCGCTCATGCCGTAGCCGGAGGTGGAGGAGGCGATCACCACGCCGGCCGGGGTGACCGCGTCGATGTCAGCCAGCAGCTTCTGCTTCAGGGACAGGTCTTCCGGGGCGCTCTCCTGGACGAAACCGGCACCTTCGACGGCTTCGGCCAGCGTCTCGGTGATCGTGAGCCGATCGCGGCTCGCGCCCTCGGCGAGGCCCAGCCGGGTGAGCGCGGGCCAGGCGGCGTCGACGAGCCGGGCGAGTTTCGCGGCTGCGTCGTGCGCCGGATCCCACGCCCGGACGTCGAAGCCGCGGGCGAGGAAGTGCGCGACCCAGCCGCCACCGATCACCCCGGCCCCGACGCACGCCACGGTGTCCACAGTGGTCTCAGGCATCGGCCCGGCCCTTCAGCCCGAGGATCTCCCGCGCTCGCGCCGGGCTCGCCACCTGCGCGCCGAGATCCTGCACGATGCCGACGGCGCGTTCCACGAGCCGGCCGTTGGTGGCCTTGACCCCGCGGGAAAGGTAGAGGTTGTCCTCCAGCCCGACCCGGGCGTGCCCGCCGAGCAGCACCGACTGCGCGACCCACGGCATCTGGTCCCGGCCGATCGCGAACGACGCCCACTGCGCGCTTTCAGGCAGCAGGTGGACCATCGCCTGCAGCAGACCCGGATCAGCCGGCGCGCCATACGGAATACCCATGCACAGCTGGAAAAGCGGCGGTGCGTCGATCAGTCCTTCTTCGACCAGTTTGCTCGCGAACCACAACTGCCCGCTGTCGAAGATCTCCAGCTCCGGTTTGACGCCGAGTTCCTGGATCCGGCGCGCACCGGCACGCAACATGTCCGGAGTGGACACATAGAGCCGGTTGCCCTCGCCGAAATTCAGCGAACCGCAGTCCAGCGTGCAGATGTCCGGCAGCAGTTCTTCCACGTGCGGCAGCCGGTCCAGCGCGTTGACCAGATCGGTGCCGTCCACCGGCTTGAGCGGGTCCTCCTGGTCGAGCACCAGGTCTCCGCCCATCCCGGCGGTCAGGTTGACGACGACGTCCACATCGGACTCACGGACCAGCCGCACCGCTTCCCGGTACAGTGCGACCTCACGCGAGGGCGCGCCGGTCTCCGGTTCGCGCACGTGGATGTGCACCACCGCGGCACCCGCGTTCGCCGCTTCCACGGCGCTCGCGGCGATCTGTGCGGGGGAGACCGGCACATGCGGGCTCCGGCCGACGGTGTCGCCCGCGCCGGTGAGCGCGCAGGTGACGATGACGTCGTGGTTCATCAGGCTCCCTTGACGATCGATCTGGCGATGAAATCGTGCAGGTGGGCGCGCATGGTGTGCACCGAGCTGCCGGGACGGCCGGTCAGCACCTGGATGCCGAGGCCGTCGATGAGCGCGGTCAGCTGCGCGGTGGCGGCGTCGGCGTCGGCGACCCGGAACACGCCCTGCTCCTGGCCGGTGTGGATGGTCATCCGGATGGTCAGGTACCAGCGGTCGTAGGAATCGGTGTAGAGCGAGCGCAGCCCGGGCTCCAGCGCGACCTCGTTCCAGACCTGCAGCCACACCGACCATTCGGCACGCAGCAGGCCGTCGGCCGGCAGTTGCAGCTCGACCAGCCGGAGCAGCCGGTCGTGCGCCCCGGGGACGGCGTGCAGCTCGGCGACCTGCCGGTCGAAGGCGAGCTTCACGTTGCGCCGCAACGCTTCGTTGAGCACTTCGGTCTTGCTGGGGAAGTGGTAGTGGATGGCCGCGGTGCTGGTGCCGCAGGCCTTCGCGATGTCGGAGATGCGTACCCGGTGGTAGCCGCGCTCGGCGATGAGCGACCAGGCGGTCTCCAGGATCCGCCTGCGCGACTCGGACCCGGTGTGGTTCGCGGGATCGCTCTCCGGGCGGGCGGCGGGCGCGGGCACCGCGGTGACGGTGTGCGCGTCGTCGCTGCCGTTGAGCAGCCAGTTGACCGTGACGCCGGAGTACTCCGCGATCCGGACCAGCTCGTGCGGCGAGAACCGGCGGGTGCCGGTGAGTGCCTTGGACAGCTTCGTCTCGTCCAGCCCGATCGCGGCGGCGAACTCGCGCTGGGCGCCGGGCAGGGACCGGATCAGCGTGCGGACGCGGGTCCGCAGCTGCTCCGTGTCGTTCATGCCGAGGACGCTACTGTGGATTGCGAAAATCGCAATGCTTGGCGCGGTAAATGGCCTGATAGTCGGCTATTCGGACGGTCATCGACTGACTGGCCGATCAGTCAGCCGCGCGTTCCCATCCCCCGGGACAGGGGCGTCCACGCCCGGCGGATGATAGGAAGGGCCGGTGACCGAAGCGAACCTGATCGACGCCGCCGCGGACGAGTCCGTCACGCTCACCAGCGAACTCCTCCGTATCGACACCACCAACACCGGAGACCCCGCGACCCTGACCGGTGAACGGGCCGCGGCCGAGTACGTCGCGGAGAAACTCACCGACGCGGGCTACGAGATCACCTACGTCGAATCCGGCGGCAAGGACCGGCACAACGTCATCGTCCGGCTGGCGGGCGCGGACCCGTCACGGGGCGCGCTGCTGATCCACGGGCACCTCGACGTGGTGCCGGCGGACGCGTCGGAATGGTCCGTGCATCCGTTCTCCGGCGCGGTGCAGGACGGCTATGTCTGGGGCCGTGGCGCGGTCGACATGAAGGACATGGTCGGCATGATGCTGGCGCTGGCGCGGCACTACAAGATCAACGGCGTCGTGCCGCCCCGCGATCTCGTGTTCGCCTTCCTCGCCGACGAGGAGGCGGGTGGCAAGTTCGGCGCGCAATGGCTGGTCGAGCACCGGCCGGAGCTGTTCGAGGGCGTCACCGAGGCGATCAGCGAGGTCGGCGGGTTCTCGATCACGCTGAAGGACGACGTCCGCGCGTACGTGATCGAAACCGCGGAGAAGGGCATCCGCTGGATGAAGCTGCGCGTGCGCGGCACCGCGGGGCACGGCTCGATGATCCACCGGGACAACGCGGTCACCCGGCTGGCCGAGGCGGTCGCGAAGCTCGGCACGCACCGGTTCCCGCTGGTGCTCACCGATTCCGTGCGCGAGTTCCTGGCCGGGGTCACCGAGATCACCGGCTGGGACTTCCCGGAGGACGATCTGGAGGGCTCGGTCGCCAAGCTGGGCAACATCTCCCGGATGATCGGCGCGACGCTGCGCGACACCGCGAACCCGACGATGCTCACCGCGGGCTACAAGTCCAACGTGATCCCCTCCGTGGCCGAGGCCGCGGTGGACTGCCGCATCCTGCCTGGCCGGATCGAGGCGTTCGACCGCGAGCTGGACGAGCTGCTCGGCCCGGACATCGAGAAGGAGTGGATGGAGCTGCCACCGGTCGAAACGACCTTCGACGGCGCGCTCGTGGACGCGATGACCGCCGCGGTGCTCGCCGAGGACCCGGGTGCGCGCACCCTGCCGTACATGCTCTCCGGCGGCACCGACGCGAAGTCCTTCCAGCAGCTGGGGATCCGCAACTTCGGCTTCGTCCCGCTCCAGCTGCCCGCCGACCTGGACTTCTCCGCGCTGTTCCACGGCGTCGACGAACGGGTCCCGGTGGAGTCGCTGAAGTTCGGCACGCGTGTGCTGGACCGCTTCCTGCGCTCCGCCTGACACCCGGGGTTCACCCGCTTGGGCCAAGGCTGTGAAGGGTCCCTTCACGGACGCTGAGTCCGTGAAGGGACCCTTCACAGCCTTCTGGCTGCCGGGGGGATCAGGTGGTGAGGCCGGAGGATTGGCCGGTCGCGGTTCGCTTACGCCGCAGCCAGACCCGGCGGGTGCCATCGGCGTAGAGCCGGACCGTGCGCAGTTCCCAGCCGGCGAACTCGGCGTGGATGGAGAGCTGGATCATCGCCGCCCGCCGGGAGATCGCCGGGGGCAGGCGCAGGCGGCGATACTCCCAATCCCCTTCGACCACCGCCTCGTCGACCGTCGTCATGGCTGGATCACCTGGGTCCCTTCTCCCGCGGCCGAGCCCACCAGCACGCGGCTGGTCTGCTCGTCCACGCTCACCGAGTCCGGCTGGCGCACGGTCGGGAAACGGTACTTCTCCACAGGCTCGCCGCCCCGCACGTCGAACCCGACGACCTGGTTGGTCCCGGTGAGGGTCACCCAGGCGAGCGACCGCTGGTGGTCGTAGGCCAGGCCGTACGCCCCGCCGGGCACCGGATACCGCTGCCGGAGGATCAGCGGTCCGGTGGAGAACGCGAGCAGCGCGCCCGCGCGCGCGTCGGTGACCAGCACGCGGCCGTACGAATCGGCCACCGCGTTGGCCGCGCCCGCGCCGGCGCGCAGGCCCTCGTCCATGGTCCCGGCCTGCACATCGACGCTGAACACCGCGGTGCGTAGCCGATCGAGCACCACGACGTCGGAGCCGGTGTCGACCACGCCGTCGGCGCTGTAGAGGCTGCCGGTGATGGTCTTGGCGACCTTGCCGCCGGACAGCACCTCGATGGCCTTGCGATCGCGGACGGCGACCAGCGTGTCCGTGCCGGCGGCGACGCCCTCGGCGGGCTGCCCGGACACGGGTTCGGTCTGCACTTGCCCGCCCGGCAACGAAATCCGCGCGAGGACGCCCTTGCCGGGCACGCTCGCGAGGGCCTGGCCGCCGGAGGCGGTCAGCGATTCGGCGGGCGCCGGAAGCCCAACGGTGGCCTTGGGAGAGCCGAGCGCGCCGAGGTCGTAGATGCGCACGGACGGCGGTTCGCTGAGCGCGACGACGAGGGTGTGGCTCTGCGCGTCGGTGGCGATCGCGGACACGGCGGGCATGGCCAGGACCTGCCCGGCCGGCGGCACCGAGACGGCGGGGGAGACGGCCGCCTTCGCGGCCACCGGATTGTTCACCACCTGCAGGGTGTCGGTGCTGTCCTGGCCGCCGGCGGAACACGCGGACAGCGCGAGGGCACCGGCCAGCGGGATCACGATCCGCGAGGCGGCGGTGAGCCGACGCACCTGGGGGCCTCCGACGTTCTTCCGGCGAGCAGTTCTGTTCAGCATCCCCCAGGATCCCCGCGCCGTCACGTCCCTGTCATCCACCCGACACCAGCGGCTCACCGGGTGCCCCTTTCCGGATAGCCGAATTCGATCCCGCTGACGTCGTCCAGCGCACTGCGGATGGCCGGCGGCAGCGTCAGCTCCTCGGCGGCCAGCGAACCGGTCAGCTGCCCGGTGTCGCGGGCGCCGATCACCGGCGCCACCACGCCCGGCCGGTCGCGGACCCACGCCAGGGCCACCGCCAGCGGCGACGTGCCGAGGCCCTCTGCCGCGGTGACCACGGCCTGCACGATCCGCGCCGCACGCTCGGTGCGGTGGTGCTCGACGTACCCGGCGTACTCGGCTGACGCGCCGCGTGAATCCGCGGGGGTGCCGGTGCGGTACTTGCCGGTGAGCACGCCACGGCCGAGCGGCGCCCACGGCAGGATGCCGACGCCGTGATGCGCGGCGGCGGGCACGACCTCGCGCTCGATCCCGCGTTCCAGGAGCGAGTACTCGAACTGCCCGGCGATGACCGGCGCCGCGGGTCCGGCGAGCGCGGTCGCGGTCGCCAGCTGCCAGCCGGAGTAGTTGGACACGCCGACGTAGCGGACCTTGCCGCTGGAGACGGCGTGTTCCAGGGCGGAGAGTGTCTCCTCGATCGGCACGCACTCGTCCCAGGCGTGCAGCTGCCACAGGTCGAGGTGGTCGGTGCCGAGCCGGCGCAGCGAGCCCTCCAACGCGGAAAGCAGCGCGCCGCGCGAGGCGCCCCCGCCGAACGGGCCTTCGGTCCGGCGGGCGACGGTCTTGGTCGCGAGCACCAGGTCGTCGCGCGGCACGAGATCGCCGACGAGCCCGCCCAGGAGCTGCTCGGCCTCGCCCCCGGCGTAGATGTCCGCGGTGTCCACGAGCGTGCCACCCGCGTCGACGAACGCGACGAGCTGGCTGGCCGCCTCGTCCGGATCGGTGTCACTGGCCCAGGTCATGGTGCCCAGGGCCATCCGCGAGACCCGCAGTCCCGACCGGCCGAGCTGTCGCTTTTCCACGACCCGCGAGCCTAGTCGGCGTCACCCCGTCGGGAGGCTTCAGGTGACCCCGTGTCGCGCGGACACCCCGGCCGTGGGCGGCACGATCCACTCGAATAGGTTCCCCCACGTAGGAATCGGACCGGGTGGCGAAACGGGAGCGGTGTCATGGGGTGGTTCGAGTCCCTCGTGCTGGGGCTGGTGCAGGGACTGACGGAGTTCCTGCCGGTGTCCTCGAGCGCGCACGTGCGGATCGTCGCCGCGCTGGCCGGCTGGGACGATCCGGGGGCGGCGTTCACCGCGGTCACCCAGATCGGCACGGAGCTGGCCGTGGTGCTCTACTTCGGCGCGAAGATCGGCCGGATCCTGCGGGCCTGGTTCCTCGGCCTGTTCCGGCCGCAGTGGCGCCGGGACCCGGATTCCCGGCTGGGCTGGCTGATCATCGTCGGCTCGCTGCCGAT
Organism: Amycolatopsis panacis; assembly: GCF_003600245.1. Classification (NCBI taxonomy): domain Bacteria; kingdom Bacillati; phylum Actinomycetota; class Actinomycetes; order Pseudonocardiales; family Pseudonocardiaceae; genus Amycolatopsis; species Amycolatopsis panacis. The sequence goes on along the minus strand of NZ_QZFV01000125.1, from coordinate 6,411 downwards.
CGTGGTGCTCGGCCTGCTGCTGCAGGACCAGATCGACAAGAGCTTCCGGGACCTGCGGATCACCGCGACCACGCTGATCGTGTTCGGCGTGATCCTGCTGATCGCCGACCGGGTCGGCGCCCAGCGGCGCAGCCTCGATCGCCTGACCGTGCCGCACGGGCTGGGCTTCGGCGTGGCGCAGGCGCTGGCGCTGATCCCGGGCGTGTCCCGGTCCGGCGGCACCACCAGCGCGGGCCTGCTGATGGGCTACACCCGTGCCGAGGCCGCGGAGTACTCGTTCCTGCTGGCCCTGCCCGCGGTATTCGGATCCGGGCTGTACAAGCTCACCGACATCGGCAAGCACGGGGAGACCGCGCAGTGGGGGCCGACCATTCTGGCCACCCTGGTCGCGTTCGGCGTCGGCTACCTCGTGATCGCGTGGCTGATGTCCTACATCAAGCGGCGCAGCTTCGTGCCGTTCGTGATCTACCGCGTGGCGCTGGGTGTGCTGCTGTTCGGCCTGGTCTTCGGCGGCGTGCTCGACCCGAACGCGGGACCGGCGGGCGGCTGATCACCGGAGTCACCGGATAGGGTGGCGGCGTGAGTACGGTCATCTTGCTCCGTCACGGGAAGTCCACCGCGAACGGCTCCGGGGTGCTCGCCGGGCGTACGCCGAAGGTGGGCTTGGACGACACCGGCCGGGCCCAGGCCGCCGCGCTGCCCGCCCGGCTGGCCGGTGTGCCGGTGGCCGAACTGGTGGTGTCGCCGATGCTGCGCTGCAAGCAGACCGTCGGGCCGCTGGCCGGGCAGCTGGGGCTGGCCAAGGTGGTGGAACCCGGGCTGTCCGAAGTGGACTACGGCGAGTGGACCGGGCGCGAGCTGAAGACGCTGGCGAAGGAACCGCTGTGGCGGGTCGTGCAGGCGCATCCCTCGGCCGCGGTGTTCCCGGGCGGGGAGGGGCTGGCCGCCATGCAGGCGCGCGCGGTGGCCGCGATCCGGGCGCACGACGCGCGGATCACCGCCGAGCACGGTGCGCACGCGGTGTGGCTGGCGTGCAGCCACGGTGACGTGATCAAGGCGATTCTCGCCGACGCGCTGGGGCAGCACCTCGACGCGTTCCAGCGGATCGTGGTGGACCCGGCGTCGGTGTCGGTGGTGCGCTACACCGAGACCCGCCCGTTCGTGCTGCGGATGAACGACAATGGCGGTGACCTGGCCGGGGTCGTGCCTCCGCCGCCGAAGAAGGGCCGGCGCGCGAAGAAGTCCGCCGGCGACGCGGTGGTGGGCGGCAGCACCGGGCGGTGAACGCCACCCCGATGCGATGTGACGGTCCCTTCGGCGGATGCGCGGACCCGTAGGGTGGTCGGGACCCACCTGCAGAACCAGGAGCGCTAATTCGATGATTTCGCCGGACAACCCGTTCGCCGCCCCCAGCGAGCTGCCTTACGAGCTGCCGCCGTTCGACCGCGTCGCCGACGAGCACTACCTGCCCGCGTTCGAGGCCGGGCTCGCCGAGCACACCGCGGAGATCGAGCGGATCGCGGCGGAGCCCGCCGAGCCGACCTTCGACAACACCGTCGCGGCGATGGAGCGGGCCGGCGCGCTGCTGAGCCGGGTGGCCGGGACGTTCTTCAACCTGTCCGGCTCGGATGCCTCGGAGCCGATCCAGGAGATCCAGGCCGAGCTGGCGCCGCGGCTGGCCGCCCACTCCGACGCGATCCACCTCGACGCGCGGCTGTTCGCGCGCATCGACGTGCTGCACGGGCGCCGCGCGGACCTCGGGCTCACCCCGGAGCAGCTGCGGCTGCTGGAACGGGTGCACACCGACTTCCGCCGGGCGGGTGCCGGGCTGCCGGACACGGAGCAGGAGAAGCTGCGCGCGCTGAACGGCGAACTGTCCACCCTGCAGACCCGGTTCGCGCAGAACCTGTTGCGGGACACCAATGATCTCGCCGTCGTGCTCGACGACGCGGCCGAACTCGCCGGGCTGGGCGAAGGGGCGATCGCGGCCGCCGCGTCGGCGGCGGGGGAGCGGGGGCTGGAGGGCAAGTACGTGCTCACCCTGACCCTGCCGACCGCGCAGGCGGCCCTGGCGTCACTGGAAAACCGCGCGGTGCGCGAGCGTGTCTTCACCGCGTCGGTGTCGCGTGGCAACCGGGACAACGAGTACGACAACAAGGCGATCGTCATCGAGATCGCCCGCCTGCGCGCGGAGCGGGCGGCATTGCTCGGCTATCCGAACCACGCGGCGTACGTGATCGAGGACGAGACGGCGAAGACGCTGGAGGCGGCCAGCGGTCTGCTGGAACGGCTGGCTCCGGCCGCCGTGGCCAACGCTCGCGCCGAAGCCGCGCAGCTGCAGACGTACCTGGAGGCGGACGTTCCGGGCGCGACGTTGCAGCCGTGGGACTGGGCGTTCTACGCGGAGAAGGTCCGCCGTGAACAGTACGATGTGGACACTGCCGCGCTCCGCCCGTACTTCGAGCTGGACCGGGTCCTCACCGATGGCGTGTTCTTCGCCGCGAACCGGTTGTACGGCTTGACTTTCACCGAGCGTCACGATCTGCCGAAGTATCACCCCGAAGTGCGGATCTTCGAGGTGACCGACGCGGACGGCAGCGGGCTCGGGCTGTTCCTGATGGACTACTACGCGCGGGAATCGAAGCGTGGTGGCGCGTGGATGAACAACTTCGTGGACCAGTCGCGGCTGCTCGGCAAGCGCACCGTGGTGGTCAACGTGCTCAACGTGTCGAAGCCGCCGGCGGGGGAGCCCACGCTGCTTTCGCTGGACGAGGTGCGCACCTCTTTCCACGAGTTCGGGCACGCGCTGCACTCGCTGCTGTCCGGAGTGGAGTTCCCGGCGTTCTCCGGGACGAACGTGCCCCGGGATTTCGTGGAATACCCGTCGCAGGTCAACGAGATGTGGCAGATGTGGCCGGAGGTGCTGGCCAACTACGCCAAGCACCACGTGACCGGCGAGCACCTGCCGCCCGCGCAGGTGGCGAAGCTCAAGGACGCCGAACAGTACGGCGAGGGCTTCAAGACCACCGAGTACCTGGCCGCCGCCCTGCTCGACCTGGCCTGGCACCGGCTCGGCCCGGACGCGCAGGTGGACGACGTGCAGCGCTTCGAGGCCGAGGCACTGGAGAAGGCCGGTGTCGCCGTGGCGAGCATCCCGCCCCGGTACCGCACGACGTACTTCAACCACATTTTCGCCAGCGGCTACAGCGCGGGCTACTACTCCTACATCTGGAGCGAAGTCCTCGACGCCGACACCGTGGAATGGTTCACCGAGAACGGCGGCCTCCAGCGCGAGAACGGCGACCACTTCCGCCGCACCCTGCTCGGCCTCGGCGGCAGCGTGGACCCGATGACGGCCTTCGCCACCTTCCGGGGCCGCGCACCGGAAATCCAGCCGCTGCTCACCCGGCGGGGCCTCGGCGCGGCTTGATCAAGGTGTATAACGGCCTATAGCGCTCCTGGTGCTGTGAACTGCTCGTTTGACGGTCGATTCGGTTCTTCCCACGTAATTTCCTCTGTGCGGGCTTGCCCTGGCCCTGACGAATTGGTCTCGCCACGGGCGGGGCCATGCTGGCCCTGGAAGCACGTGACTCGGTGCGCAGCCTAGGCCCGCGCATCGGGATTCTGGGCCGCTCGTGCCGAGCAACACGGTCGAAACGGGGCGGCGCGTATTCCTGCCGTACACGCGGGAGTACGCCGATTTCTGCGCCAGGTTGTCCGGCGGGTTCGTCCACTACGCCCCGACAGCAATCGGGAGATTCGTTGGAGGACAGTATGGCGCGCACGACGGCGGCGATCCGGGCTGCCGGTTTCGTCGTGTACGAACCGCAGTGGTTGGCCTGGCCCGCTACCGGCTGGCCTGAATGAAGCTTCCCGGCTGCTGCGATGGTTCGGTGCCGCTGATGGTGCGGCGGTCAGGAAGCGCCCCAGGGCGGGGCGCGGGGAAGCGGTCTCTCGGTTGCCACCCCGATAGGCCGCTTCCCCTCCACGACACCCGGCGAACGCGGACGGAACAAGCCTGGTGTCAGCCGTTGAGGCTTGCCCGGAGCCGGTCCACCTTGCCCGCGAGCAGGTCCGGGTCCCCGGGCATGACCGTGAGGTACCGGTTTCGAGGCGACCCGGAGATCTCGAACGTGACCCGGCCGTCAGCAAGGTCCAAGTAGGACAGCTGCCCCTCGGCTGTGCGCCGGTGCCCGTCGCGGGCCCGCGCAGACACGGTGATCTCGCCCAATCCGTAGCGCGGTTGGCGGAACATCGCGTCGATCTCCAAGGCCTTCCGTGGCCGCATCTCCCCGCTCTCGTAGCCGCCGTCTCCGCCGTCTGCGCGGAACTCGTCCTGCGGCAGCGAGAACGTGGTCACCCGTGCCGCCCGGTATTCGGGCAGATTCCATGCCAGCGCGTACCCGGGCGAGCTGATGTCCGACGCCAGCTTCAGCCGGACGCGCTCGCCGTCGCTCAGCGCGGTGACCGAGGTCCGGCCGCGGGTCGCGATCAGAATCGCGTACCGCTCGCCCTGGTTCACGACGTGCGCGACGCACTGGGTGTCGGCACGCGCCAACGCGTACAGCGCGTCCTCGAACTCGTCGGTGGGCCGGCCACGCTGGTCCACCAGCCCCAGCGCCGCAAGCTCGGACCGCTCGCCATTGCCCGCGGCCGTTCCCGGCTCGACGAACCGGGCCTCGCCGGCCAGCAGCGGGGGCGGACCGCCCAGCCCGGCATTATGGAAAGCGCTCGATAAAGCGCTCAGCGTGACCTCTGTTTGGCTCGAAAGCACCACGGTTGTTCCCTCCTCTCGAACCGTGGCCTACTGACGGCGCGGAATCTCGCCAATGACCGGCGGCGTCGGCTTCACGTCGCTGCCGCCGAACAGGCCATCGGGATCGGCTTCCTGCAAGTAGGACGCGGCCTTCTTCTCCTTGTCCTCCTCGCCCTTGCCGCCCTTTGCTCCCATGCCGCCGCCCATCGTCGTGCCGTTCTTCCCAGCCGCGCCCGACGCCGCGGCACCGCCGCGCACCGGACCGGATTCGCCCGGCACGCCCGAGCCCGAACGCGCACCAGCGCCTGCACCGCTGCCGGTCCCCGAGCCACCGCGCGCGCCCGGCTCGCCGCCGAGGCCGCCGGCCGAACCCGCGCCGCCCCGGTAACCGCCGCCCGAACCGCCCGCGCCGCTGCCACCTGGTGCCGAGCCGATAGGGCCGAACCCGGGAGGCCCGCCGTACAGTCCGGGCGGATCGACCGGAAGCCCGCCCGGAGGCCCCATCGGCGGCCCGGCCGGAGGCTGGAACACCGGCGGACCCGGCGTGTAGATCGGCGGAGTCCAGGAATCCTTCTTCGTGCCGTTGTCAGGTGGCGGCTGCCGGCCCGGAGGGCCACCCACCGGCGGCGGTCCTCCGGCCGGCGGCCCGCCGACCGGCTGCCGCCCCGGACCCGGGCCGTGCTCGATGATCGGCCCCGGAACAGACGTTCCCGGACCACCGTGGCCCGGCCCGCCGACTCCGTCTTTGCCCGGGCCGGGGCCAGGACCGTGGTGGGTGCCGGGGTCGTCCGCGCCGGCGAGACTTACGGGTGCGCCGCCGTCTGTCAGCTGCGCGTACTGCTCCGGGACACGTCCGCTGTTCGTGCCGGACGACCCGTGGTAGCCCGCGTAGACCTCGACGTTGTGCTGGGAATCGGCCTTCCAGTTCCCCACCTTCGTCGCGTAGGACTCACCCCAACCGGTCAGGGTGTTCATGATGTCCTTCCCGGTCAGCTCCGGTTGCTGCGCGGACACCGGCTTGACGCTGTTCTTCGCCGTCTGGAACGCCGCCATCTGGTCATTCGCAGCCGTGCGTGCGACTTCGAGATGCACGCTGTCGTCCATCGAAGCCTGCATCAACGGCACACACGCGTTCGAGACTGCCTCGTCCGACGCGGCACCCTTGAAACCACCGCTGATCAGCCTGGACAACTCGCCGACACGACCTGCACGCTGTAGCAGTCGTTCGCTGAGTGCGCGTGCCGACTCTGAGGTTCACCCCGGGTAGTGGACACCGAGTTAGCAGGATCAGCTGTCCTGCTGGAAGGATGTCCTTATGCCTGCTCGCAAGCGCCGGTCGTATACGGCGGAGTACAAGGTCGAGGCTGCTCACCGCGTGATCGATTCCGGGCGGACGATCGCTGAGGTTGCCCGTGAGCTGGGTATCGATCCGGGCATGTTGAGTGTCTGGGTCAAAGACGAACGACGCCGGATCGACGCGGCCGAGGTTCACGGGGACAAGCCCCTGGAGGCGGCCGAGCGGGCCGAGCTGCAGCGCCTGCGCCGCCAGGTGAATGAGCTGGAGAAGGACAACGCGTTCCTGGTAAAAGCCTGTGTGCCACGAGCGCTGGAGGTCGCCTGATGTAGTAGGTGGCTGAAGCGGTGCTGCACGAAAG
>NZ_QZFV01000124.1:0-26618 GCF_003600245.1 Amycolatopsis panacis | reverse complement strand
CGCCGCTACGAGCGCAAGGCCGCCCATTTCCTGGGTTTCACCCAGCTGGCCTGCGCAGTGATCTGCTACCGCCGAGCCGTCAAGCTGGATCTTGTGACCCACAACAACCCCAAATGAGATGTGGTCTAATCTGTCCGTGCCGGCGGAGGACGGCGTACACCGAACAGGCCATCTCGGTGTCGTCGGTCCACCGCCACGGCGCCGCGAGCAGTTTGCGGCCCACCACGTCCGGATGGTCCCCGGGTAACCCGAATTGCGCACCGAATCCATCTCCGGTGGCAACGCCACGCAGACATGCTCATGCTTGCTCGACACTCACCGTCGCAGGGTATCGATCTTCCGGTGCCGATTCGGCGGAAGGGCACCGGCATCGAGTAAATGCCCGGCGATTCCCGGACCGGCTCGATACCATCGAATCCGGTCCGGGCACCGTCGACCACCCGGCCGTCGGGAGTGCTCATGAAGCCGCGCATGCCGGTGGTCACCGCGCTCGTGCTGGCCGCGTTCAGTCTCGGCGGGGAGGCCATGGCGACCTCACGCCAGCCCGCCGCGGCGGCCACGGCGATCGGCAGGCTGGGGCCGCTGACCGACGTGGTGGTCGAACGGCTGTTCGTGAGCGACGAGGTCGCGGCGGCCAAGTTCGGCACCGGGAAGGCCATCGACGATCCGGCCCGCGAGCACCACGAGCTGGCCGAAGTGGCCGACCGGGCCGGGGCGCTCGGTCTCGACTCGGACCGCACCGTGCGGTTCTTCCGGGATCAGATCGCGGCCAGCAAGCTCGTGCAGCGCGGCCTGTTCGCCCGCTGGCAGGCGCACCCCGGCGAGGCGCCCACCACCCGCCCGGATCTCGCGGTGATCCGCACGGAGCTGGACGCGCTCACCACCCGTCTGCTCGACCAGCTGGTGGCCACCGAAGCCGTACGCGGCGTCCCGGTGGCCTGCCGGGTGGCCGTCACCGGAGCAGCGGTCTCCGCGGCCGTGCTGGACCGCCTGGACGGGCTGCACCGCGAAGCGTTGCGGGCCGCGCTGGGCTCGGTCTGCTGAGCCGCTACTTCGATGGCGGTGCGGCCGGAGCCGAAGAGGACGGCGCCGGTGCGCCGGGCGCGGCCTTGTAGGTGTCCAGGTCGGTGATCTTCCAGGTGCTGTCCTCCAGCTGCGCGTCCACGTGCAGCTGGGCGGTACCCGCGGCGGTCTGCTTGGTGTCCGCGCGGGTGGAGGTCTGGTCGACGAACACCATCACCCTGGCCAGGTCACCGTCGATCCGGATCACCGCGGCCCGGCTGACTTTGCAGGTGACCACCATCTTCTGCTGCGGAGCGAGCTTCTTCACCTGGCCCATCAGCGCGGTGTAGCGGGCCTTGACCTCGTCATTGGCCAGCAGCGAGTTGGCCGCGTCCTCGGTCTTCTTGATGTTGTTGTAGTCGTAGGAGAACAGCGCTTCAGTCGCTTTGGAGACCGAGTCCTTGACCTGCGCGGTCTTCGCCGCGTCGAGCAGCGCGACGTTGCCGACCGAGTCTTGTGCCTCCTGGTATTTGACGTTGAAGATCACCGCCGCCGCGGCGAGTATCAGCCCGACGATCAGCAGTACGGCAGCGTAGGTCGTGGTGCGGTTCGCCGCGGCCCGCTCGGGGGTGGGCGGCACGGCAGCAGGCTGATCCCGGGTCTGCGCCTCGGCTTCGGCGACGTCGACCGGCTTCGCTCGGCCTGTGTCCCGCTGCTTGCGCCGGGGGCTGGGGCGCGGGGTGGCGGACGGCGCGCCGGTGAGTGCGTCGACCTCCGGGGTCTCCTGCGCAAGTTCGGCGGTTTCCTGGACATCCAGGACTTCCAGGGTTTCCGGCGGCTCGGGAGCGGCGGGGGCGGGCCGCGGCGCGGGATGGCGCGCGGGACGGGTGTCGCTGGTGGGCCGAAGCTCCTGGGGCACCTCGGTGGGGTCCACGTCGGCGAGCCGGGACCGTGGCCGGGGCTTGGCGGCCGCGTCCGTCGCGGGCTTGCGCGTCCCGGCCACCTTCGGCTTGCGGGCCGGCGAGGGGGTGCCGCGAGGCGGCTGACGGCGGGAGGGGGGCACTGCGGAACTCCGATCTGCGGTGAAGCTACTGGCCGGCGGCGACGAGCGGCACGTTGTCGATCCCGGACAGCTTCCAGACGTCCCCGGCCCGGGTCATCGAGACTTCGAGCCGCAGCGCCTTGGTGCCGTGCTGCCCGCCCGCGTCGGTGTCCGTGGTGATCGCGGCGAGAAAGCTCGCCTTGCCCTCGTGATCGTCGAGTTCCTCGACGGCGAGGTCCTGCACCGAGGTGGTGACCTTGACCTTCTGGTCGGTGAGCGCCTTCGAATAGTTCGGCCGGGCCCGGTCGATCTGCTGTGCCATGTCCGAAGTGGACACTTCCTTCTGCCGGGTGAAGTAGTCGTCGAGGTGCTGGTAGTCGACCTCGGTGTAGGCCAGCACGGCATCGGTGCCCGCCTGCGCCACCGCGTCCCGCGACCGGGCGAGGCCGGCGTCGCCGCCGGTGGCCGAAGACCACCACAGGACCCCGAAAACGACCGCGACCACGAACGCGGCGAGGGCGAACGCGCCGGTGCCGAACAGCCACGCCCGCGGGGAACCGGGCAGCTTCCGCCTGGCCGGGGCCGGCGGCACCGCTTTGCCGATCTCCTCGGCGACGACGGGGTCGGAACTCATAACACTCCAGAGTAGGTAACGGGCATCACATCGTGGTCAGCCGAGTCCGAGCAGCGAGCCGAGGCTGTTCATCGACACCCCGGGGCTGCCCGCCACGCCGGGCACCTGTGCGTCGCGCTCGGCCTGCAGTTCCTCCGCGGGGCGGTTGGCGTTCCGCGCGATGTCCTGCGACGAGGGCTGTATCGGAACCCCGTTGTACGGCGCGTTCTGCGAACCACGCACGTTGATCGGGCTGCCCTTGGGCTCGGCACAGTAGGCATTCGCGTCCGCCGCCCGGCTCGAGGTGTCCGAACCGGGCCGGTACTGGCTGTAGGGCACGTAGCCCTTGGTGCATGCGGGCGGGTTGAACAGGTTCAGCACCAGCCCGAGGTGCGCGGTGCCGTCACCGGGCGCCACCGACGGCGCCGCGCCGGCCAGCGTCGGATAGGTCACCAGCGCCTGTTCCAGCCCGTCCTGGCGGGTGACCAGCACGTTCGACGTGGTCAGGAGATTGGCCACCAGCGCCCCCAGCCCGGGGCCGGTGTCGTTGACGACCTGGGTGATCTGGTTCGCCACCTGCGGCGTGACCGAGATCAGCTTGCGGAGATCGGCGTCGGAGTTCTTCAGCGTGCCGGAAAGCTGGTTCAGGTTCTTCGAGAAGGCCGCGAAGTTCGACGCTTCCGCGTTCTGCGTGTCCAGCACGCGGCCACCCGCGTCGAGCAACTGCACGGTCTGCGGCAGGTACTGCTGCGCGGTGGTGGTGAAGCTGCGCGCGGTGTCGAGCAGCTTCTGCAGATCACCACCGGTCCCACGGAAGGCGTCGTAGGACTGGTCCACGACCGTCCGCAGCGCATCGGTGGGCACCGAGGCGGCCAGTGAGTCCAGATCGCCGAGCAGCCGGTCGGTGGAGACCGGGGTGCTCGTCTTGTCGGCCGGGATGACCGAGCCCGCCCTCAGGTACGGGCCGCGGTCGTTTTTCGGTTGCAGGTCAACGTATTGCTCGCCGACCGCGGACCGGTTCGCCACCACCGCCTTCAGATCCGCGGGCACCTGCGGCGCGGAAGGGTCGATGTTCAGCTCGGCTTCGAGACCGGTGTGCGTCAGCTTCAGCTGGCCGACCCGGCCGATGTTGAACCCGCGGTAGGTCACCTCCGCGTTGGCGAAGATCCCGCCGGATTCGTTCAACTGAAGCTTCACGGTGTACCCGCCGGTGCCGAACATCTGGCCGAGCCCGGCGAACCGGATCAGCGCGTACACCACAGCCACCACCGAGATGAGAGCGAACACCACCAGCTGAATCCTCGTCCTGCGCACCAGCATCAGCCAGCACCTCCGGAAAGCACACCGAACAGGCCGGACAACCCGCGGTTCGGGGACGACGCGTTCCCGCCGCCCTGACCACCGACAGCGGCCGGTGGTTTCGCGTTCGCGCCGCTCTGGCCGGGGATCGGCAGCGGCGGCGGCTGGTTCGCGGGGGTGTCGGCCACCCCGCCGGTCAGCCCGGGCACCGGCAGCACCCCGTTCAGCCCGTTCTGCCTGCTGCGGCCGAGATTGTCGATGATGTCCTTGAGGTTCAGGTCGACCTTGAGGAACAGATTGAAGTAGTCGCCCTTGACGTCGTTGTAGGCCTGATCGGTGAACGGGTAGGTGAGCAGCAGCTCCAGTGCCTTCGGCAGGTCGTTGCCCGCTTCACCGAGCTTCTGCAGCGTCGGCGTCAGCGCCTTCAGATCGGCCACCAGATCCGCCTTGCTCTTGTTCACCGTGTCGGTGGCGACGCCGGAAAGATTGCTCAGTGCGTTCAGCATGGTCACCAGCTGGCCGCGTTGCTGCTCCAGCACGCCGAGCCCCGGCCCGAGGTTGTCCACCGCACCGACCAGCTTGTCCTTCTGATCGCGCAGGGTCATGGACAGCCGGTCGAGCCCGTCCAGCGCCCGGGTGATGTTCGCGGACTGCTGATCGAGGTTCGTCACCAGCTCGTTCGCGTTGGCCAGCAACGCCTTGAGGTCCGGTTCCCGGCCGGCGGTGACGTTGTCGAGTTCCTTGGTGATGGTGTTGAGCTGGGCGATGCCACCGCCGTTGAGCAGCATCGACAGCGCACCGAGCACCTCCTCGACCTCCACGTCGCGGCCGGTGCGCGCGAGCGGGATGGTCGCGCCGTCGGCCAGCTTGCCCTGTGCCTGATCCGCGCCCGGCGAGGCCAGCTCGACGTACTTCTCCCCGAGCAGGCTGGACTGCTTCACGTTGGCCAGCGCGTTCGCCGGCAGCTTGACGTCGCCGTTGACCTCCACGGTCACCTCGGCGTGCCAGCCGTCCGGGGTCAGCCCGATGGCCTTCACCTGGCCGACCGGGACCTCGTTCACCTTGACCCCGGACTGCGGCACCAGATCGAGCACGTCCTGGAACTGGATCTTCACCTGGTACGGGTGGTCGCCGAGATCGGCGCCACCGGGCAGCGGCACGTCGTAGATGCCGGAGAACCCGCAGCCGCCGAGCACGAGCGCGGACACCGAGACCAGCGCGGTGCCCACGCCGGCGCGCCTGGCCGATCGCTTCATGTCAGCTCCCCGTCCCGTAAACCTGGCCCTGCAACGGGAGCGGCAACGGAGGCAGCTTGCCGTTTTCCATCGCCTGTACGGCCTGCGCCACCGAGGGCAGCGGGACCAGCTTGTCCACCAGCCCGGCGATCCCGTCGCAGGCGGAGCCGAGCAGTTGCTTGGTCACGTCGGTCTGCTTGAGCAGGCCGCAGACCATCACCAGCGGTGGCTGGGTCAGCTCGTTGAGCAGCGGCCGCGCGTCCAGCGTGCCGGAGGAGCCGTTGTACGCACCGACCACATTGGACAGTGCGACCGGCGCGATGTCCAGGATCTCGGCCAGCGAACCACGCTGGTCCACCAGCACCTTGGTGACACTGGCCAGCTTGTCCACATTGGACTTCAACCGGCCATGGTTGCGCTCGATGAAGCCCTGCACCGTCTGCAGCGTGGTCCCCAGCTGCTGCACGGTCGCGGCGAGATCGTCCTTCTCCCCCGCCAGGAATCCGCTCACCCCGGCCAGCTGCTCCTCGAACCGGCGGACCTGGCCGTCGCCCTCGGCCAGGGTCTGCGCGAACCGGCCGAGGTTCTGCACGGTCTGGAACAGGTCGTCCTTGTTCCCCGCCAGCGTGCCGGCGGCCTGGCCGAGCTTGGTGATGGTGTCGTGCAGGGCGGCGCCGTTGCCGTCCAGGTTCTTCGCCGCGGTGGTGAGCAGATCCGACAGCGAGCCGTTCTTGTTCGCCCCGTTCGGGCCGAGCGTCTCGCTCACCCTGGCCAGACTGGCGGCGAGCTGATCCACCTCCAGCGGCACCTCGGTGCGGTCGAGGCCGATCACCGCTCCGTCGGAGATCCGCGCGCCGCCGGTGTAGGCCGGGGCGAGCTGCACGTATCGGTCGCTGACCAGCGAGGGGGCCACGATCAGCGCCTTGGCGTCGGCGGGCACCGGCACCGAGCCGTCGTACTCCAGATCGACCCGCACCTGGTTGCCCATCGGCTGGACCTTGGTCACGGTGCCCATGTCGACGCCGAGCATGCGCACGCTGTTGCCCTCGTACAGCCCGACCGTACCGGCGAAGTAGGCGGTCAGGTGGTTGCGGCCGGCGTCCTTGAGGGTCCACCAGAGACCACCGGCGACCAGCAGCGCGAGCACGATCGCGATGCTCACGCCACGCGCGAGCGATTGGCCGAAGCGGGCGTCCGTCATTTGCCGTAGCACCCCTCCGGGTTGAGCGGGCCGACCGAGGGCAGCACCAGTCCGCAGATGTAGTTGTCGAACCAGCGCCCGGTGCCGATGGTGTTGTTGAAGACCCGGATGAACGGCGCGAACTTGGCGATGCCCTGCGCCAGCGAGTCCTGGTTGCGCTGCAGCATCGAGGTCAGCTGGTCGAGCTGGGTGAGCACCGGGCCGAGCTGCTTGTCGTTGTCGTCCACCAGGCCCTGCAGCTGGCCGGCCAGCGCGCGGGAGCCGTCGAGCAGGGCACGGATCGCCTGCTCCCGCTTGGAGATCTCGTCCAGCAGCTGATTGCCGTCGGTGAGCAGCTTCTGCACCTCGGCGTCCCGGTCGACCAGGGTCTGCGAGACCTGACGGGTGTTGGACAGCAGCGTGGACAGCTGCGAATCCCGTTTGGCGATGGTGTCCGACAGCTTCGACAGCCCGGACAGCGCCCCCTTCACATCCTGCGGGGTGTTCGCGAAGGTCTGAGTGATCGCGTCGAAGCTCTGCGCGAGCTGGTCGGTGTTGATGTTGTCGACCGTCTGCGACAGCCCACGGAAGGCGTCGAGCACGTCGTACGGGGACATCGTGCGATCCCGCGGGATCGGCTGCGCAGGGTCGAGCGTGCCCGCGCCCTGCGGGTCGAGCGACACGTACTTCTGGCCGAGCAGGGTCTTGATCTTGATCGCCGCGGTCGTCTTGTCGCCGAGCCAGGCGTCCTTGACCTTGAACGAAACCTTGACGCTGGCCCCGTCCAGCTTGATCTCGGACACCTTGCCGACCTTGACCCCGGCGACGCGCACATCGTTGTCCGTCGTCAGCCCGGCGGCCTCGGAGAACTCCGCGCTGTAGGTGGTGCCGCCGCCGATCACCGGCAGATCGTCGGAGTTCAGCGCGGCGATGAAGCCGAGCGTGATCACCGCGATCCCGATCAGGGCGATCGGGATCGGATTGCGCTTCTGGAAGGACTTCATCCGGTGCACCTCTCCCGCGAGGCGGGCATCAGCGGCACGGTGATCTCCTGGTTGATCAGCGGCGGCAGGGAAACGCTCCCCTTGACCTCACAGGCGTAGAAGTTGAACCACGAGCCGTAGTCCGCGGTCTTGGTCAGCGCGGCGGCCTTCTTCGGCAGGAACTGGAGGAAGTGCTCGACCAGCGGCTCGTTCTGGTTCAGCTTCGTGGTGAGGCCGCCCAGCGCGGAGATGTCGTCCTTGAGCGGCTGGCGCGCGTCCTCCAGCAGCCCGGCGGTGGTGTTCGCGAGCGTGCCGAGGCCCTCGATCGCGTCGCCGATCGGCTTGCGGTCCGCGGCCAGCCCGGACACCAGCTGCTGGAGGTTGACGATCAACGTGTTCAGCTGCGGGGTGTGCGCGTTGACCGTGTCCAGCACCGTGGTGAGGTTGTCGATGACCTCGCCGATCACCCGGTCCTTGTTCGCGATCGTGGTGGCCAGCGAAGCGGTGTGCGACAACAGGCTCTCCACCGTGCCACCTTCGCCTTGCAGCACCTGGATGATCTCGTAGGACAGCTTGTTCACGTCGTCCGGGTTGAGCGCGGTGAACAGTGGTTTGAAGCCGTTGAACAACTCGGTCAGGTCCAGGGCCGGGGTGGTGCGTTCGAGCGGGATGCTGCCCCCCGGCTGGAGTGTGGCACCGGAGGGGTCACTGCCCTCGCCGAGCGAAACGTAACGCTGGCCGACCAGGTTGCGGAACTTGATCTGCGCGGTGACCCCCGCGGGCAGCTTGCGCCCGGAGTCCACCTCGAAGTCCACCTCGGCCTGGCGCCTGTCGACGATCTTCACGTCCTTGACCTGGCCGACGCGCACCCCGGCGATGCGCACGTCGTCGTTCGGCAGCAGCAGCGTGGCGTCGGTGAATCGTGCCGAGTAGTCGTTGGTGCTGGAGGTGTTGATGTTCGCGATGCTGATTCCGAGCACGGTGGTGAACAGCACCGTGACGACCACGAAGACGCTCAGCTTGAGCAGCGGTGCGAGCAGGCCCCTCACTTGACCGTCACCTCCGCGCCCCGGTACAGCGGGCCGACCAGCAGCGATCCCCAGCCGGGGAACTGGCTCTGCGACATGCCCAGCTCCGGGCCGATCAGCGCGCCGAGAAAACCGTTCTCCGCGGCCGAATTCGCCGGGTTGCCGCCCGCCGCGCCACCGCCTTGGAAACCGCCGGCGTCGGCCTTGAAGCCGGCCGGATTCAGGCCCTGGCCCACCGAATTCGACGAGGTGGTGTGCTTCGTGCCGTCCTTGAGCGGGCCGTCCGGCGGCTCCTGCGGGAACGGGTTCGACGCCGGGTCGAGGTCGTAGCAGCGCGGGCCGCGCTTGTCGTCCATCCGCGGCTCCTCACCGGGCTGGTAGGCCCCGCGGTTGACCACGATTTCGAGGTTCGCGTGCAGGCCCGGCTGGTTGCTGCCCTTGCCGAGCGCCTTGTCGATCACCGGCACCATCTTCGCCATCTGCCCCATCACGCACGGGTACTCCGGCGCGTACTTGGCCAGCAGCTCGGCCGTCGGGCGCGCGGTGTGCGCGAGGCTGATCAGGTTCTGGGAGTTGGCCTGCAGGAACGCCTGAAGGTCCTGCGAGGCGGTGGTGAGGCTGCCGTAGAGGTTCGAGAGGTGCTGCTGCTCGTCCACCACCGTGCGGGTCGTGGTGCTCAGATTGTCCAAGCTCTGCACCAGATCCGGGGCCGAGGAGCCGAGATGATCCGAAAACTCCGCGAGCGCCTTGAGGTCGTGCTGCAGCTGGGGCTCGTGCGGATTCAGCTCGCCGAGGTAGGCACCCAGCTGCGACAACGTCTCGCCCAGCGGCTTGCCGCGACCTTCCAGCGCGGTGGAGATCGCGGTCAGCGTGCTCGACAGCTTCTGCGGCTGCACCGCCTGCAGCACCGGCATCAGGTGGGCCAGCGCCTGTTCCAGCTCGACCGCGCTCGACGTCCGGTCCTGCGGGATCACGTCGCCCTGCGCGAGACCCTTCGCCGCCGGATCCTGCGGGATCTCCAGCGACACGTAGCGCTCGCCGAACAAGGTCTTCGGCAGGAACCGCGCGGACACGTTCCGCGGGATCAGGTCCACCGAATCCGGGTTCAGGTCGAGGGTCAGCTCCGCCCCGGCAGGCGTCGCGCTGATCGACTTGACCGTGCCGACGATCAGCCCGCGCACCTTCACGTCCGACTGTTCGAGCAGCTGGTTGCCGATCTCGCCGGCTTCCAGCTTCACCGTGACAACCTTGGAGAAAGCCTTGTCGTACAACGCGATGCTGAGCGCGATCCCGCCCACCAGCAGCGCCACCAGGAGCAGGCCGAGCAACCTGCGACGCAGGGTCGCGCCCGCGCTCATCCGGCGATCCTCACCGTGACATCGGTCCCCCAGATGGCGAAACCGATGAAGAAGTTCACGATCGAGACCGTGACGATGGACAGCCGCACGGCCCGGCCCACCGCCACACCCACCCCGGCGGGCCCACCGGTGGCCCGATACCCGAAATAGCAGTGGGAAAGGATGATCAAGACGCTGAAGATCAGCACCTTGATGAACGAATAGAGCACGTCCTCCGGTGGTAAGAACAGATCGAAATAATGATCGTAGGTACCCGCCGACTGACCGTAGATATAGATGACCACCAGCCGAGCAGCCAGATACGAGCTGAGCAGGCCGATGATGTAGAGCGGGATCACCGCGACGAACCCGGCGATGATCCGCGTGGTGACCAGATACGGCAGGCTCGGCACGCCCATCACTTCGAGCGCGTCGATCTCCTCGGAAATGCGCATCGCGCCCAGCTGCGCGGTGAAACCGGCGCCGACCGTCGCGGACAAGGCCAGCCCGGCCACCAGCGGCGCGATTTCCCGGGTGTTGAAGAACGCGGTGAGAAAGCCGGTGAACGCCGACGTGCCGATCGAGTTCAGCGCCGAGAAGCCCTGGATACCGACGAGCACCCCGGTGAACAGGGTCAGGCCGACCATCACGCCGACCGTGCCGCCGATGACCGCCAGCGAGCCGGACCCGAAGCTGACCTCGGCCAGCAGCCGCAGCACCTCCCGCAGATACCGGCGCAGCGTCCGCGGAATCCACAGCAACGCCCGGCCGTAGAAGGACATCTGGTCACCCAGCGCGTCCAGCGTCTCCAGCGGCCGGTGGGCCATCCGCTTCGCACCCGAGATGAACGTCATGTCAGTCCAGCTTTCCGGGCACGATCTGCAGGTAGATCAGGGTGATCACGAAGTTGACCACGAACAGCAGCAGGAACGTGATGACCACGGACTGGTTCACCGCGTCCCCGACGCCCTTCGGGCCGCCGCGCGGGTGCAGCCCCCGGTAGGCGGCGACCACCGCGGCGAGGAAGCCGAAGATCAAGGCCTTGAGTTCCCCGACCCACAGGTCGGGCAGCTGTGCCAGCGCGGAAAAACTGGACAGGTAAGCGCCCGGGGTACCGCCCTGCAGCACCACGTTGAACAGGTAACCGCCGAGCACGCCGATGACGCTGACCATTCCGTTGAGCAGCAACGCGACCAGCATCATCGCGAGCGTGCGCGGCACGATCAGGCGCTGGACCGCGGACACGCCCAGCACCTCCATCGCGTCGATCTCCTCGCGGATGGTGCGCGCGCCGATGTCGGCGCAGACCGCGCTGCCCCCCGCGCCGGCCACCAGCAGCGCGGTGACCAGCGGACTGGCCTGCTGCACCGTGGCCAGCACCGAACCGGCACCGGTATAGGACTGCGCGCCCAACTGGCGGGCCAGCGCCCCGAACTGGAGCGAGATGACCGCGCCGAACGGGATCGCGACCAGCGCGGTGGGCAGGATCGTCACGCTCGCGACGAACCATGCCTGCTGGATGAACTCCCGGAACTGGAACGGGCGCTGGAACATGCCCCGCACGATGTCGAGACCGAGCGCGAAGAGATTCCCCGTCTCCCGGAGCATGCCGTAGCCGGGGAATTTCGCCGGGGACGCAGGAGAGCTCACGCGCCACCCTGCCCGTGCCGCGGCGGGCCGCCGGCGCTGCCCGGGATGCGGGCGACCTGATCGGCGGGCAACCGGCCCTGGTGCTGGTCCGGCACCGGCGTGTCGAGACCGGGCAGCTGCTGGGTGTCCCCCGGGCCGAGCCGGTGCGCCGGGGCCTGCGGGCGCACGTTGTAGTGGCGCTGCTGCTCCGGAGTGAGGGATTCGATGATGCCCTCCTGCGCGGCAGGCGGCAGGGTGTGCAGGATCCCCATCACGCGGTCCATCCGGCGCCGGGCGCCCGCGCGTTCCGGAACCCCCGGGCTGACCTGCATCTGCGGCACGACCCCGCGCACGTCCTCGTTCAGCGTGTCACCGTGGCCCGCCTCGGCCTCCGCCGCCTCGCGCGCCATCGTCGCGGAATCCTTCTCCTCCGACATCCCGATCGGGCCTTGCTTGCGCCCGTTGAGAAATTGCGCCACCACCGGCTCGTCACTGGTCAGCAGCACCTCGCGCGGGCCGAACATGACCAGCTCCTTGCGGAAGAGCATGCCCAGGTTGTCCGGCACCGTGCGGGCCAGGTTGATGTTGTGCGACACGATCAGGAAGGTCGCGTCGATCTGCGCGTTCACGTCCAGGAACAGCTGCGAGATATACGTGGTGCGCACCGGGTCCAGACCCGAGTCCGGCTCGTCCACCAGAATGATCTCCGGATCCAGCACCAATGCCCGGGCCAGCCCGGCCCGTTTGCGCATCCCGCCGGAGATCTCCCCCGGCAGCTTCTTCTCCGCCCCCGCCAAACCGGTCATCTCCAGCTTTTCCAGCACGATCCGGCGGATCTCGGTCTCCGACTTCTTCGTGTGCTCCCGCAACGGAAACGCCACGTTGTCGAACAGAGTCATCGAACCGAACAACGCGCCGTCCTGGAACAGCACCCCGAACAGTTTGCGGATCTCGTACAGCTTGTGCTCGGAACAGGTCACGATGTCCACGCCGTTGATCACGCAGCGCCCGCGATCGGGCTTGAGCAGGCCGATCATCGACTTCAGGAACACCGATTTGCCGGTTCCCGACGGGCCGAGCATCGCCGAGACCTCACCGGGCGGCAGGGTCAGCGTCACGTCCCGCCAGATGGTCTGCCTGCCGAAGGACTTGGTCAGGCCTTCGATGACCACCTCGGCACCCATCGCACCTCCTGCAGCTGTTCCGCGTCGTTCGCGGGGTGGCGCCCGCGCCGCCCTCGATCTCCGCGTCAACCAGGTGCAACGAGCGCGGGGCGGACAGGTTACTCACCAGTTTTGCCCCGCTGACCTGCCCCGTCGGTGCCGCCTCGGCCGAGACTGGTTCCGGTGACCGATGGCAGCACGGTAATGCACGTCACCCGGCGCCGCACAACCAGTCGGCCCACCCCGCGGAGACGCGAAAAGGGGCGGGCATCCGGTGGGATGCCCGCCCCTTTTTCGGTCTGCGGTAGGCGCTACGCGCCCGAGATCACTTGATGGCGATCTTGGCGCCCGCGGCCTCGAGCTTCTCCTTGGCGGCCTCGGCGGCTTCCTTGTCCACCTTCTCCAGCAGCGCCTTCGGCGCGGCCTCGACCAGCTCCTTGGCCTCCTTCAGGCCCAGGCCCGAGACAACCTCGCGGACGACCTTGATGACCTGGATCTTCTTGTCACCGGCGGACTCGAGGACGACGTCGAACTCGTCCTGCTCCTCGACGGCGGCCGGCGCGGCCGCACCCGGGGCAGCGGCGACGACGGCGGCCGGCGCGGCGGCGGTCACGTCGAAGACCTCTTCGAACTCCTTCACGAAGTCCGACAGCTCAAGGAGGGTCAGCTCCTTGAAGGCGTCGATCAGCTCGGCGGTGCTCAGCTTCGCCATGATGGCTTCCTCTCAGAAAAACGAACGAGACGTTCGGGGTGGGGGTGGTTCAGCTCTCGGCGGGTGCTTCGGCTGCTTCGGTACCGGTGGCGCCTCGCTGCTTGTCCTCCAGCGCGGCAGCCAGGCGGGCGACCTGGGACGCCGGCGCCTGGAACAGCGCGGCGGCCTGGGACAGCTTCGCCTTGAACGCGCCCGCTGCCTTGGAGAGCAGCACCTCACGGCTTTCGAGGTCGGCGATCTTGCCGATCTCGGCCACGGACAGCGCTTTGCCGTCCATGTAGCCGCCCTTGATCACAAGCGCGTTGTTGTCCTTCGCGAAGTCGCGAAGCGCCTTCGCGGCGTCGACCGGCTCACCCTCGACGAAGGCGATCGCGGTGGCACCGACGAACAGGCCGTCCAGACCCTGCACACCGGCGTCCTCGGCGGCGCGCTTGACGAGGGTGTTCTTCGCGACCCGGTACTTGGCACTGGTGCCGAGAGCGCGGCGCAGCTGGGACAGCTGGGACACGGAGAGGCCGGTGTACTGGGTGACAACTGTGGCCGAGCTGCTGCGGAAGCTCTCCGCGATCTCGGCGACGGCCGCCACCTTGTCGGGCTTCGCCATGGTCGCCTCCTCTCTTGGCTAGTGGTGACCACTGGCCGGAGAAGGCACCCGAAACGACAGAACGCCCACACGCAGCAGGGCGCGGGGCGTCATAGTGAGCACCGGAATGCTCGAGCCTCGTTCCTCCTGCGCGGGCCGCCGCATCGTGACGCGGAACCTTCGCTCCTCGCACCCTGGGGTGTCCGGAGAACCAGCGGTCTTCGGTAGAACCGGGGACAAGAATACTTGACGGCTCGGCACGGGTTTCCCGGACCCCCCGTTCGACCTGCGACGACCCGCCCTGCCGCGGGAAATCATCGGTCCGGCAGGCATCATGGTGACGTGGCGGAACAGCGCGATGACCGACAGCCGTTCGACAACCACCCCACCGGCGACCCGGCGGGCGCTCCGGCGAACCTGCCGCAGCCGGTGTCCCGCGCACAGCCGCCGGCCCCGCCCCCGCCCGGCACCCCGGAGACCGACCCGGAGCAGTACCGGCAGTTCCAGGAATTCCAGCGCTTCCAGGAGTACCTCCGCTTCACCCAGGCACAGCAGGGCACCGAGCCCGCCTCGCTCGCGGACTCCGGCCTGGTCCCAGCCGGTAGCCGACAGCCGCAGCCCCGGCAGGCAGGCCAGCCTCCCGCCCCACCCGGCACCCCGGGCGAACTCGCGCCGTACGAGCAGCCGGGCCGCCCCCGCCGGGCGGTACCCCGCTGGATCAAGCGGCTCGGCGGGAAGATCCTCACCTGGATCCTGGCCCTGGTCCTGATCGGCATCGCGATCAACTGGGGCTACCAGAAGATCTTCCCGAGCGACGACGGCAAGACCTCCGCCCAGATCGCCGCCGAGGGCGGCGGGACCTACCACACGAATCAGATCCTGACCACGGCTTCACCCTTCGAATCAGTGCGCCGGGTCTACGACGGCATCGCCCAGCACGGTCCCGGGCAACGCAGCATGGTCGATCACGTCTGCGGCTTGTTCGATCAGGCGACCCAGCAGAAGTTCGCGGCCGATCTCGGCTACCCGAGCTGCGACGCGGCAGTCGAGGGCCTGCACGGCAAGCTCGATCCCGCGCCAGGATCGGCGGACGCCTACGCCGAGTCGATCTCGAAGCGGTCCGGCTGGCCCCCGGGGGATCTGGTAACGGTCAGCTCGTGCGACTTCACCATCACCGGCGGACCGGCGCTCGGGGACTTCACCATCAAACAGGTCGACAAGGGCCAGTGGCTGATCGTCGGTCATCGGGCGCCGCATGCCTGCCCCTCGGCACCCAGCACGACCGGCTGAGCCTGCTCAGGCCAGTGACCTGATCGCCAGCCGGGACTCACCGGTGTCCGAGTAGGCGAAGAAGTCCGCCAGTGCCGAGGCGAACGCCGGGTCGGCCACCGCGGCCATGTGGTCGCCCGGCACGCGGACCAGGCGGGCACCGGCGATGGTGGCGGCGAGGCGTTCCGGGTTCGCCGCCAGCTCGTCCGATTCGCCGGCCAGCACGAGGGTCGGCACGGACAGCGCGGACAGCCGGATCGGCTCGTGCGAGGTGGCCCGCAGGACCGCGGCCAGCGCGGCCACGTCGCCACCGGTGCGGCGGGCGAGGCGGCGGAACGGGCGGGCGGCGGGAAGCACGTCCGCTCGGTCACGGGCGAGCAGGCCGGCCGCGATCTGCTCGCGGTCCACCACCCGGGCGTCCACCCCGCCGAAGTCCACGATGCCCGCGCCGACCCCGCCCACCGCGAGGCAGCGCACGCGCCGGTCGTTCGTGGCGGCCAGCAGGGCGACGATCGCGCCCATCGAGTAGCCGGCCAGCGACACCTCGGTCAAGTTCAGCTCGTCGAGCAGGACCGAGAGGTCCGCGGCCATCACGGATTCGCCGTAGGCGGCCGGGTCATGCGGCTTTCCGGAGGCGCCGTGCCCGCGCGCGTCCGGCGCGATCACGGTGAACCCGGCGTCGACCAGAGTGCGCACCACTCCCGGGCGCACCCAGGTGACTTCAGCGTCGGCCGCGAAGCCGTGATGCAGCACCACCGGGCGACGATGCCGGCCGTCGCCCTCCCACACCGTGTAGCTCAGCAGGAGCCCGTCGGGAGCGGTGAACGTCGTCGGCATGGTCTCCATGAGACATGAAGAAAGGGTGGTCTCGCGTAAAGCGTGACCACCCTTTCTTCGTGATGTCCGACTCAGACCGCGGCGTCCTCGGCGAGGAGGTTGCGGGTGCGCGACGGGTCGACCGGGATGCCCGGGCCCATCGTCGTGGTGAAGGTGATCTTCTTGACGTAACGGCCCTTCGCCGACGACGGCTTGGCCCGCAGGATCTCGTCCAGCGCGGCGGCGTAGTTCTCCACCAGCTTCTCGGTGTCGAAGGAGGCCTTGCCGATCACCAGGTGCAGGTTGGCCTGCTTGTCCACGCGGAAGTTGATCTTCCCGCCCTTGATGTCCGAGACCGCCTTGGTGACCGCCGGGGTCACCGTGCCGGTCTTCGGGTTCGGCATGAGGCCGCGCGGGCCGAGGATGCGGGCGATCCGGCCCACCTTGGCCATCTGGTCCGGCGTCGCGATCGCGGCGTCGAAGTCGAGCCAGCCACCCTGGATACGCTCGATCAGTTCGTCGGTGCCGACCGCGTCCGCGCCGGCGGCCTCGGCCTCGGCGGCCTTGTCGCCGACGGCGAAGACGATGACGCGGGCGGTCTTACCGGTGCCGTGCGGCAGGTTCACGGTGCCGCGGACCATCTGGTCGGCCTTGCGCGGGTCCACCCCGAGACGCATCGCGACCTCGACAGTCGCGTCCATCTTCGACTTGGACGTCTCCTTCGCCAGCTTCGCGGCCTCGAGCGGCGCGTAGAGGCGCGCCTTGTCGATCAGCTCCGCGGCCTGGCGGTAGGCCTTGCTGTGCTTGGTCATGCTGTCCTCAAAACTCTTATGATGAATACTGATGGGTGAGGATTGTGGTGGCGAGCCCGAGCACCCGGCTCTCCCACGGTGCTGCGGTGAAGATCAACCCTCGACGGTGATACCCATGGAGCGGGCGGTCCCGGCGATGATCTTCGCGGCCTGGTCGATGTCCAGCGCGTTGAGGTCGGTCTCCTTGGTCTTGGCGATCTCGCGAACCTGGTCCCAGGTGACCTTGGCGACCTTGGTCTTGTGCGGCTCGCCGGAGCCCTTCTCCACGCCCGCCGCCTTGAGCAGCAGCTTCGCGGCCGGCGGCGTCTTCAGCTTGAAGTCGAACGACCGGTCCTCGTACACGGAGATCTCGACCGGGACGACGTCCCCGCGCTGCGACTCGGTCGCGGCGTTGTAGGCCTTGCAGAACTCCATGATGTTGACGCCGTGCTGACCCAGCGCGGGGCCGACCGGCGGCGCCGGGTTGGCGGCACCCGCCTTGATCTGCAGCTTGATGATCGCCGCAAGCTTCTTCTTCTTGGGTGGCATTACCTTGTGTCCTTCTAACTGACGTGAGTCCCCCGCACACCTGCCAGTACGCGGGGACTGCCGACCGGGATTCCCCGGCCGGTCAGATCTTGGAGACCTGGCTGAACGAGAGCTCGACCGGCGTTTCCCGGCCGAAGATCGACACCAGGACCTTCAGCTTCTGCCCGTCGACGTTGACCTCGGAGATCGTGGCGGGCAGCGTGGCGAACGGGCCGTCCATCACGGTGACCGACTCGCCGACCTCGAAGTCCACCTCGACCACGGAGCCGCCGGACGGCGCCGCCGCGGCGGCCTCGCCCTTCGCGGCCTTGGCCGGGGCTTCCTTCTCCACCTGCGGGGCGAGGAACTTGAGCACCTCGTCCACGGTCAGCGGCGACGGCCGCGAGGTGGCGCCGACGAACCCGGTGACGCCGGGGGTGTTGCGCACCGCGCTCCACGAGGCGTCGTTCAGGTCCATCCGGACCAGGATGTAGCCGGGCAGCACCTTGCGCTGCACCTGCTTGCGCTGGCCGTTCTTGATCTCGGTGACCTCTTCGGTCGGCACCTCGATCTGGAAGATGTAGTCCTCGACGTCCAGGGTGGTGGTCCGGGTCTCGAGGTTGGTCTTCACCTTGTTCTCGTACCCGGCGTAGGAGTGCACCACGTACCACTCGCCCGGCGCGGCCTGCAGTTCGGCGCGCAGCGCGGCGACCGGGTCGTCGGCCTCGGCGGCCGGCTCCCCGTCCGCGTCCGCGTCGGCCTCGGCGTCGTCGGTGGCGGGCTCGGTCTCCCCCGCGGCGTCCGCGGTCTCGTCGCCCTCGGCGTCCTCGTCGGTGGCGGACTCGTCGACCTCGTCAGCCGCGGCGGGCACCTCGACGGGCTCGAGGTGGGCGGACTCCTCGTCGCCGAGTGCCGCGTGCACCTGCTCGTCGGAAAGCTCGGTCAGGTCGCGACCGGCTTCTGTGCCGTTGTCGGAGGTCACGTTCCGTCCTCTCAGTTGATCACTTGCCGGGCTCGGGCAGGCCGGCCCGCGCTGGGCCCCTCAGCCGAAGACCAGCCCGACGAGCTGTTTGAAGCCCAGGTCGAGCCCGCTGACGAGGGCCACCATGAACACCACGAACACCAGCACGACCGCGGTGTAGGTGACCATCTGCTTCCGGTTCGGCCAGATCACCTTGCGCAGTTCCGCCCAGACCTCGCGGACGAAACGCACGATCCGGGCCAGCACCGAGGCCTTCTTCGGCTTCTGGTCCCGCTTGGGGGTGGGCGTGCCCTTGGCGTCGGCGGCGGGCTTCGCGACCTTGTCGCCCGCCTTGCCGGACGGCCGGGTCGAGCCCGGCCGGGCCGCGGACTTGCCGGCCGGTCGAGCGGTACCGCGGCGCTCCCGTCGAGCAGCCGCGGCGCTCGGGCGGGATTCGGCGCCGGACTCGCCCGGCCCCCCCTGCTCGTGCTCGCCGCTGGCGTCGCTGTCGCTCACGACCACTCCTCCGCTCCACCAGTTCCCGTACGCAGGGGTGACAGGACTTGAACCTGCAACCTGCGGTTTTGGAGACCGCTGCTCTGCCAATTGAGCTACACCCCTGTGGAACCCGGTCGCCCGGGCTCCGGTGGACGCATTCCATCGTCCCCACCATCCGGCGGGGATGACCGTAGTGCGCTCCGAGTTCCGAAGTCTACGGCAAGCCGGTTGACGCCCCGCAACCGCGCCCCCTCGATCGGCGCGCCGCCGGTCCGCGGCCCCCACCCGGACCGTGCGACGAAAGTCACCCGATCGTGCGAGTATGAGCGCATGCACCGGTTTCCGATTAATCGCGAAAGCCCCCGACGGACCACTCGGCGCGCCGGGCGTACCCGGGCGGGTCACCGATCAGACCTCCTTGCAGACAAGCGAAATCGCCATCGATCCACTGGATTTTTGCACTACAGCAAGGAGAATACCGGTAACGAGGGGACGCAATGGTGCCCGGCAAGACAAATCCTGCCCGAGGAGACCTGGTGAGCACCCTTCGGCTCGGACTCGCCCTGCCACAATACGGACCCCTCGCGAACCCGGCGGCCATCGCCGGTTTCGCCGCCTCCGCGGAGGCACTCGGCTACCACTCGCTGTGGGTCGGTGATCGGCTTCTCGCCCCGGTGGATCCCTCTGACCGGTACCCGGGCGGTGGGACGGCGGAGCGGCCGTACCCACCGGAGTTCGCCCGGTTCGTCGACCCGTTCGTCGCGCTCACGGCCGCCGCTGGCGCCACCGAGACCGTCCGGCTGGGGTCGAGCACGCTCAGCGGCCCGCTGTACTCACCGGTGCTGCTGGCCCGCACGGCGACTTCGCTCGACCTTCTTTCCGGCGGCAGGCTCGATCTCGGCCTCGGGCTGTCCTGGCTGCGTGACGAATACACCGCCACGGGAGTGCCCTGGCGCGGCCGCGGCGCCCGGCTCGACGAGCTGATCGAGGTCCTGCGCACACTCTGGACCGCCGATCCGGCCGGGCACCGCAGCGCGCGGTGGGAGATCCCGGACGCGCTGTTCGAGCTGCGCCCGGTGCAGCGGCCACATCCGCCGGTGCTGGTGGGCGGCATGTCGGAGGGGGCTCTGCGCCGGGTGGGCAGGCTCGCCGACGGCTGGCTGCCCGCCCGGCTGCCTGCCGAGGTGCTGCGCCGGATGTGGGCCGTGGTCACCGAGGCCGCGGAGCGGGCGGGCCGCGATCCGGGGACGCTGAGGCGGGTGATGCGGATCAACCCCGCCCCCGGCGCGGCCTGCGCGAGCATCTCCGACGTGGCCGCCCAGCTGGCGGAGGCGGTGGCCGAGGGGTACCGGGAAGCGCTGGTGGACCTGCACTACCTGGCCAAAGACGTGGAGCACGCCCTGGAACTCGCGAACGAGCTGCGCTCGGCCGTCCGGGGCTGAGCGGCCCGTGATCACCCGGACGCGGGTCGTCGCCGGGGCCGGAGTGCCGGTAGAAACATGTCGTGGCGGCCAAGAAAAGCGGTGGGTGCGGATTACTGATCCTGGTCGTCGTGGCCGGTTTGCTGGGGGTTGGCTATTACAAGTCCCAGCACGGCTCGGCGTCGGCCGAGCCGCCTTCCGGCGAGAGCACCGGCGGGGGCTCGGGCCGGTACGTGGCGCTCGGCGACTCGTACACGTCCGCGCCGCACACCGGTGATCAGGCGGGAACTCCGGCGGGCTGCAAGCGTTCGAACAACAACTATCCGCACCTGGTGGCGGCGAAGCTGAAGCCGGCCGAGTTCGTGGATGTCAGCTGCAGCGGCGCGACCACCGAGGACTTCACCTCCGCGCAGTCCACGAAGAACGGCACGAACCCGCCGCAGCTGGACGCTGTCACGACGGCCACCACGTTGGTCACCCTCGGGATCGGCGGCAACGACGTCGGTTTCATCTCCCTGGCGCCGAGCTGCGTGACCGCGCACTCCGGCAGCGCGCCGTGCCGCGACCGGCTGACCGCGGGCGGCCACGACCAGCTCGCCGACCGGATCGCCACGGCGGGCAAGCGGGTCGGCACGATGCTCGACAAGATTCACGCCAAGGCCCCGAAAGCACGCGTGATCGTGGTCGGCTATCCCACCGTGCTCCCGGACGGCGACGGCTGCTGGCCGGTGCTGCCGCTCGGCGCCGGGGATGTCGGGTATCTGCGGGACAAGCTGACCAAGCTGAACAACGAGCTGTCGGCACAGGCCAAGTCCCACGACGCCGGGTTCGCCGACACTGCCGAGGCGAGCAAGGGCCACGACGTATGTGCCGACTCGGGTACCCGCTGGGTCGAGGGCATCGTGCCCACCTCGTCCGCGGCCGCCCTGCACCCCAATGCGCGGGGTGAGGACGGCATGGCGGGCGTGGTGGAGTCCGTGGCCTCCTGAGCGTTGCGGCCGTTCTCAGGCGGGGCGGACCAGTGCCTGCGGTTTGCCCAGCACGGTCTTGCCTTCGAATGTGACCACCAGGTCGACGCGGGCGAGGCCGTCCTCGGTGAGGGCGCCGACTTTGCCGGTGAGTTCGACCAGCGCGCCTTCTTCGGTGTCCGGGACCACGACCGGCCGGGTGAAGCGGGTGCTGAAGTCGACCAGCCGGGCCGGGTCGCCGAGCCAGTCGGTGACCATCCGCCCGGCCAGCGCCATGGTGAGCATGCCGTGCGCGATCACGTCGGGCAGGCCGACGGCGGTGGCGAACCGTTCGTTCCAGTGGATCCGGTTGAAGTCGAGTGAGGCTCCGGCGTAGCGGATCAGCTGGTCCCGGGTGATGTGGACCTGCAGCGGGGGCAGTTCGTCGCCGACGTTCACGCGTCCGCCCCCCGTACTACGAGCTGTGCGCGGGTGGCGCAGACGAGTTTGCCGTCGGCGTCGGTGATTTCCGCGTGGAGGTTGATGAAGTCGTTGCCCGCTCGGGCCATGATGCTCTCGATCCGGGCGGAGATCTCCAGCACGTCGCCGGCGTGTACCGGGCGTTCGTAGTGGAATCCCTGGTCGCCGTGGACCATCCGGGAGTAGTCGAGGCCGAGGGCGGGGTCCTCGACGATGCTGTTGATCTTCGGCAGGTTGAGCAGGGTGACGAAGGTGGGCGGGGCGATCACGTCCGGGTGGCCGGCCGCGCGCGCCGCTTCCGGGTCGCGGAAGAGTGGGCTGGGGTCGCCGATCGCGTCGGCGAATTCGCGGATCTTTTCCCGGCTCACGTGGTACTGGTCGTCCGGGGGGTAGTTCCGCCCGGTGAACGTCTGGTCCAAAGGCACCCGATGAGGCTAACCGACCGCGGCTGGTGCGCGGTGGGGTGGCTGGAACCGCGAAAAGCCGCCCCGGCACCTGGCCGGGACGGCTTTCGTGAAGCGAGAACGAGTGTGCGTCAGCGGGTCTCTTTGTGAGTCCGGTGCGTACCGCAGTTCGGGCAGAACTTCTTCATCTCCAGGCGATCCGGGTTGTTGCGCCGGTTCTTCTTGGTGATGTAGTTGCGGTGCTTGCACTCCTCGCACGCCAGCGTGATCTTGGGTCGCACGTCGGTGGCAGCCACAGCGTTTCCTTCTCTCTCAGATCCGGGGGCCAGCCCCGTCGTTACCGCGTAGCGGTGGCCGGACTTGAACCGGCGACACAGCGATTATGAGCCGCTTGCTCTACCAACTGAGCTACACCGCCCCACCAACGACCACCAACCCCACTTTCCCGACCACGGCCGGGGGTCCAGGGGGCTCGCCCCCCGGGGGCCTGGGGGTCCGACCCCCAGATGGACGCCGCGAAGCGAGCCAGACCCGTGATTTCCACGGGTATAGCTCGCCCACTCGCGAGCCCCTTTACGGAATCGAACCGTAGACCTTCTCCTTACCATGGAGACGCTCTGCCGACTGAGCTAAAGGGGCCTTGCCTCTCGCGAGGACTTGGAAAGGTTAGCAAGGGGCTTCACCCGTCGGTGCAACCGGGGGTCGGCTAAACACGAAACCTCAGGTCAACAGGGTCAGCACAGTCTCCGAGTGCCGTCCGGGCGACCGGGCCGTGCGGGCCTGCAGCCAGGCTTCGAGGCGGTCCTCCGGCAGCGGGCGCGAGATCAGGTAGCCCTGTGCCACGTCACAGCCCATCGCTTCCAGCTGGTCGCGGGCGACGTCTTCTTCGACGCCTTCGGCGACCACGGTCAGGCCGAGCGAGTGGCCGAGTTCGACGATCGAGCGGACCACCGCGAGGTCGCCGAGGTCGGTGCCCATGCCGAGGACGAAGCTCTTGTCGATCTTGACCTGGTCCACCGGTAGCTGGCGCAGGTAGGCCAGGGACGAGTAGCCGGTACCGAAGTCGTCCACGGCCAGTTCGATGCCCAGCGAATGCAGCTCGCGCAGGATCGGCAGGGCCTTCTGCGGGTCGGACATCACACCGGATTCGGTCAGTTCGAAGGTGAGCAGTTCCGGGGGTACGCCGAAGCGGGCCAGTTCGCGTTCCACCTTCGCCGGGAAGTCCTCGTCGGCGAGGTTGCGCACGGACAGGTTGACCGCGGCGGAGATGCGCAGGCCTTCGTCCAGCCATTTGCGCACCCGCTTGAGCGATTCCTCCAGCACGAACGAGGTCAGCACGCCGATCAGGCCGGCCGCCTCGATGGCGGGCACGAACTCGTCCGGGCCGAGCCTGCCGAACTCGGGGTGCACCCAGCGCACCAGCGCCTCCACCCCGGCCACCTGCCGGTTCGGCAGGGTGATCTTGGGCTGGTAGTGCACCGAGACGTGCCCGTCTTCGAGCGACTGCCGGAACTGGGTGACCATCTGGAACCGGCGGAGGAAGATCTGTCCCATGCTCGGCACGTAGCCGCGGACTTCTTCGCCGCCACGGGTGGCACGCACCGCCACGTCGGCCCGCTGCAGCATGCCGTCCACGTCCACCTCGCCCGCGTCGTTCGCGGAGCTGGCGTAGCCGATCATCGCGTTCGCCTCGACGGAGAGCCGGTCCACCGGGTACGGCTCGGACAGCTCCGCCCGCAGCCGTTCGGCGACCTGGTGCGCTTCCTCGGTCGTGCTGCTGACCAGCAGCGCGGCGAACGAGGCGCCTTCGAGGCGGGCGAGCGGGACATCCGGGCCGAGTGCGTCGCGGATGCGGCGGCCGGCGGCGATCACCATCCGGTCTGCCCAGGAGTAGCCGAGGGCGTCGCTGACCGTGGAGAACACGTCGAGGTCGATGCGCAGCACGACGACCTCGGCGGCGTCCCGCAACGGGTCTCTGGCCAGCTGCTGGAAGCCCGGCCGGTTCAGGTGGCCGGTGAGCGGGTCGTGGTAGGCGTCGTGCCGGAGGGTGGCCAGCAGCCGACGGTTGTCCAGCGACGTCGCGAGGTGGCTGGCCATCGTGCCGAGCAGCTGCACGTCGTATTTGCCGAATCCGCGCCAGCGCGAGAGCCGGTCGTGTGCCTCGGCGATCCCCAGCAGCTGGTTCGCGCTGCGCAGCGGGACCACGAGCGCTTCCTGCGCGCCGCGGGCGAGCAGCGAACCACGAACGTCCGGGTTCGCCTCGGTGATGCGGAAGTGCCGGACGTGCGCGCCAGGCAGGCGCAGCAGCGGATCGTCGGAGTTCGGGTCGGGCTGCGGCAGTTCGTCGCCCGCGACGACCACGCGCATCGGGTCGTCGGCCTCCAGCCGCAGCCGCAGCACTACCCGGCCGGCCGCGAGCTGATCCTTGATCCGCTCCGCGATCGTGGCCCATTCGCGCACGTCAACGCCTCCGACGAGGTCTTCGCCCCGGCTCGCCGGGCGGGCCGCGGCCTGCTGCCCGGACCGCGCGACCATCAGGCTCACGTCCGAGAGCGCCTCCATGTCGCGCTGCTCGCGCAGCAGATCGGAGTAGGCCCAGTACAACGCGGTCAGCCCGAGGAACACGGCCAGCACCAGCGGCCAGGCCTGCGGGGTGTTCGAGATGACGAGGTAGCCGGACAGGCCGACCGAGGCGTTCACGAAGCCGACGACAAGGATGCGGCCGGTCAGCCGGATCGCGGTGCTGACCCGCATCCGGCGGCGCAGCACGCGGACCGCGGCCAGCGCGAGCAGCGTGCTGATCAGCGGCGCGGTGAGCGTGCCGGCCAGCGCGGCGACCCAGGGGATCCCGGCCGCGCCCATCGCGTGCGCGACCAGCCCGGCCACCGCGAACGCCCCGGTGATCTCCAGCAGGAACGCGCCCGCGTTGTAGAGCACCCGGCCCACCACCTTGCGGGCCAGCAGGGTGCCGATCCCGGCGACCAGGTGCGCGGCGAGCACGACTTCGAACGGCGCCACGAAGAAACCGATTACCAACGGTATTTCGGTGAACGAGATGGTCCACGAGATCCCGCTGCGCACGTCGACGTTGATGCCGAGCTGCTCGGCGAGCAGGAAGGCCAGCGCGAGCACCGGGCCGATCCACCACAGGTTGCCCGAGCCGTGGAAGGGCAGCCAGGTCCCGACCGCGAACGCGGCGACCACGCCCAGGGTCAGTACCACGAAGGTGTAGCGGCGGAACCGGCTCTCGTCGGTGCGGGGCTCGGCAGGCACGGTGCCTTCCCTGCCCTTCGCTCCGGGTGCGGCACCGGGGTGGGCGTTGCGGTCCGGCATCCGACCTTCCTTCCCGGCAGCCCGGTCGCGCTCGGCAGTGCTCGTCAGTGACGTCAGGTGTGGACGAGAGCCGCACCTTACCCCGTAGGGCGTACCTGCGTCCCTTTCGAGACAGTAGGAGATCACCCCACGGTTAACAATGGGCGTCCGCTGCTGGCCTGCAGGGACCAAGGAGTGAAATTGCCCGTTCGGGCTGATCTGCCGAGGTGGGGTGTGTTCCGGGGTCCGGACGGCCCGGGCGCGGATCACAATGAGGGTATGCACAACGACGTGACAGCCACCGGCCATGCCGCACGCATCGCCACGGTGGACGCACTGCTGCCCGCACCACTCCCGTTCCGCGTGCACGGCGACGACATCCTGCTCACCGCCGAGGCCGGCGAAACCACCGCGGCCGGCCTGGCCACCTGCACCGAGGTGGGGCCGGACAGCCCGCAGTCGATCTGGCGGGCCCGCGTCGAGCACCGGCTCGAAGTGCAGCTCGCCGGGCCGGATCCGGCGGCCGGACTGGACGCCTTGCTCACCCGATGGGATGAACACCTGCACTCCCTCGCCCAGGTGGGGGATGCCGAGTGCGCGGCCGTGCTCTCGCGGCCGAGCCGGGACACCGCGGGCACCACCGAACTGCTGCGGCACGGCTTCGCCCCGGTCGGCGTGATCGCGGTCCGCCCGGCCGCGCGGATGGCCGCGCCCGGCCCGGCCACCACCCCCGGCGTCTGCATCCGGCACGCCACCCCGGACGACCTCGGCACCGCGATGCGCCTGATGCTGGAGCTGCAGCGCTACGACGCGCAGTTCGGCAAGGTCACCGTGCGCCCGGGTATCGAGGAGCTGCTGGAGAAGGAGCTGCTGCGGCAGCTCGAACGACCCGAGCCGCAGCTGTGGATCGCCGAGCTCTACGGCCGGCCGCTCGGCATGGTGCTGTTGCAGCTGCCGGACGAGACGGGCTGGATCGGCCACCGCGTGGCGGCTTCCCGGATCGGGTACCTGTCCTCGCTCGCGGTGTCCGAGGCGGCGCGGTCCGCCGGGGTCGGCTCGGCGCTGGCCGCGCACGCGCACCAGGTCTTCGACGAGGCGGGCGCGGACGTCGTGCTGCTGCACACCGCGGTGGCCAATCCCCGTTCCACGCCGTTCTGGTACGCGCAGGGTTACCGGCCACTGTGGACCGGCTGGCAGCGGCGACCGGCGGCGCGCTGAAGTATCAGGTCTGTGAAGGGCACCTTCACAGACTCAGCGTCCAGGGCTCCGGCAAAGTTGGTCGGGGGCCCGGCAGCGGGCGATGCGGAGGTGTGTGCGACCACCTCGTGGCGTGCGCCGGACCGGTTTCGGGTCCGTGAAGGGACCCTTCACAGACTCAGAGTCCG